>JAMOOB010000300.1 GCA_027066265.1 Desulfurococcales archaeon | reverse complement strand
CGTAGATACTCATGTGTGGGAAGGGATTGGGGTGCTGGAACACCATGCCGACGATCCTCCGAACCCTGTAGGGATCGGAGCGATACACATCGATTCCCAGAACCCTGACCTCGCCTCGAACCTTCGCGTTAGGTACGAGATCGATCAACCTGTTTATGCATCTGAGAAGCGTGGTCTTACCGCTTCCCGACGGACCCATCACGGCCACGATGCTCTTCTCGGGTATGCTTAGGTCTACCCCCTTCAAAACATGCTTCCCTCCAATCCATACATCTAGGTTACGTACCTCGACCGCGATACTCATAGCTCGACACCCTTCACACCGAGCTTAACACCTAGCAAGACGAGTAGGTAAGCAAGGGTTAGGACGAGGGCAGCACCCCAAGCGGTGTCGATCAGCGGTTTGAAGGGAGAGAGTCCGAATTCGAATATCAGCAACGTTATCGAGGATACCGGATCGAGTAGCGAGGATGGGTAGGAGTAGTGCGCCGAGCCAGCCGTGAACAGCAGCGGAGCAGTTTCTCCGAGTGCACGTGCAGCACTAATAACGATGCTTACCGCGATGCATTTCCTAGCCATGGCGAGCACCACTCGTAGAGCTACGGTAAGCCTCTTCATACCGAGCGCGAAGCCCGCTTCTCGATACTCCTTCGGAACCGATTCGAGGCAGGTCTCGATGTACGTCGTTGCGTAGGGTAGGAGAACGATTGCCAGAGCTATACCTCCAGCTAGAGCTGATGCACCGCCTAGAGGGATCACCACGAGTAGGTAGACGATCATGCTCACGGCTATGGTGGGGATCCCTACGAGGGTCCGGGCTAGGAACCTCACAGCTCTAGAGATAGGTGATTCGCTGAACTCTACGGCTAGGATGGCTAGCGCTAGGGAGAGCGGAACCCCTATACACATCGATATCGCTACCAGCATCGCCGTACCAACGATCGCTGGACCTATGCCTCCAAGCTCGCTGCTTCCCGGTGCGGGAGGGACATCGGTTAAGAATCTCAGTAGCCCTACCCTAGCAATCGTTTCGCTACCGCGAACCGCTACCGTGATCAGCATGTGTAGCACTGGTACAATTCCTAGGAATGCGAGCGTACAGCACAACGCTTTGAACAGGGAATCGATCGCTCTATCCCTATCCATGTACCCACCTCCTCCACTTGATGACTAGGTACATACCGATGCCGCTGAGCGAGAAACCCATGAGGAAGAGTACGAGTGCCGAAGCGTAGAGCGCGTTCTCCATGTATGGGTAGAGGTACGATTCTCCGAACTGCGTAGCGATGAGGGAGGCTATCGTTACTCCGGGCGAGAAGATGTTTAGGGTTAGGCTAGGTACGTTGCCTATCAACATCGTCGTGACTATGGTTTCACTCGTAGCGCGACCTAGAGCGAGGAGTACTGCTGCTACGAGACCGAGCCTAGTCATCGATAGGAGGATCCTCGATGCTTGCCACGTCCTTGCACCGATGCTGTACACAGCTTCTCTATACGTTGCTGGAATCGATCGGTAGAGCTCGTTCACGATCGCGAACATGTAGGGGATCATCATCGTTGCTAGCACTATCGAAGCCGCTAGGATGGAGAAGCCCGTGGTCTCGATGCCTAGGTACCTAGCCAGCTCCTTGACCATGGGCACGACTACCTCGATCCCCCAGAGACCGTAGATAACCGTGGGTAGACTGCTAGCAACGAGAACGAGCGTAGAGAGCGCGTTCCCAACGCTACGAGGAAGAATCTCGTTGCACGCTACGACCATTGCAAGGGTTAGCGGGAAGGAGATGCCCACAGCCAATCCACTCGTTAGAAGCGTACCGATCAAAGCCGGAAGGATTCCGTAGAAACACTTGGAAGGATCGTCGTCGGGCCACCACCTAGAGGAAACGAAGAAGGATACCCCTTCCCTGGAGAGGATGGGCCAAGCCTTGCCTAGGAAGGTAGCGAATGTTAAGCCCACGATCGCTACGAGGATTGCGAAGGAGGGGAGTAGCGAGAGGAAAAATAGCTTGTCGTGTCTACCCCACCTAGGATCGAAGATTCTGAGCATCCGTTCCTCACCCAGAGGATTCGAGGATCTTCGCTGCTTCGAGCAGCAACTCGCGGATCTCTGGCGGTGGCGGAGCGTATCCGGGAACGATGTGTTTGTACCCTTCGTCGTGGATCCATCGTAGGAACGTGGCTAGGGCTCTAGCCTTCGAAGATTCGTAGCTCGTCCATAGCACGAGGTGGGTCCAGCTCGTTAGTGGGTAGGCTTTGCTAGCGTTCGCGAAGACTATGAGTTCGAGATCCTTGCTAAAGTCTTCCCTAGGATCCTTGGGCAACAGCTTGGCGGCAGCCTTGGCAGCCTCCATCAAGCTCTCGATCGATGGCTTGACGAACTCTCCCCTAGCGTTCTCTATCGCTGCTATGGGTAGATGCTCCTTTATCGCGTAGCTCCACTCGACGAAGCCTATGGAGTAGGGAGTGCTCTTGATTATCTGCACGACTCCCGGATTACCTTTGCCTCCCAGAGCGCGTCCGCTACCAACGATGGGGGACTTCATGGTTTTCGAAACCCATTCCTTGGGCCAGAGGCTGGGAGCTGCCTTGTGTAGGTACAGCGTGAAGATCTGCTGCGTTCCACTTGCATCGGCTCTGTACACAACCTTGATCTCCTTGTGCGGTAGATCTAGACCAGGATTGAGTTTCGCTATCCTTGGATCGTCCCAGTAAACGATGTCTCCTCTATAGATCAGTGCTAGAACCTCTGCGCTCAGGTTGAGGGTCTTGCCATCGGCTTCGGGAACGTTGTAGACCACCACTACGGCTCCTAGGAGGTACGGTATCTGTAGAACCTTTCCTTGGTACTCCAACCATCTATCTCTCGATAGCGGTGGATCCGTACCGCAGAAGTCCACGGTCTTGGCGAAGAACTGGGATTGGCCAGCACCGCTACCAACGCCTTGATACGTGATCACGATGTCTGGGTGACTCTTCTCGAAGCTCTTTATCCATTCCTCTATCTGTAGCAGTGGAAAAGTTGCTCCAGCACCACGAAGCACGACCTTGCTATGCTTCGACGAAGACATTGGGTTGGCTACCAGGATCGCCGCTACGATGGCTGCGACCGCTACCGCGATCACGATGCCCAGCACTAAACCGCGATTCATCGAGAGCCCCGAAGCGTAGTAGGAGCAACGCAGCTACATTCCTTACCTTAGAAAGGCTCGTGATGATGACGAAGCTCTAAGCATCTATATCGAGGGGTACGGAGGGTACGAAGCCGTACGTAGAGCTGCGTAGATCCTCGTATCCTTGATCTAGAGCACGTATTCACGGTATGCTCTCTTCCTAGGTCTGCACCCCGAAAGCGATAGGATCGTGGATGCTATGAGTATCCACATAGTTGGTGGAAGCCCTAGGATGGTGGATACGAATACGCTTCTAACGCCTTCGATGAACGCTAGAGGTATCGCTAGGTAGCCCACGGCTATGGAAGCCATCTGCGCTACCCACCCCCATCTACGTGGTTCTAGGAAGAGTCCCGCAAGGGTTACGGGTGCTAAGGGGATGAGTATGGCTGAGGATAGCACCGAGAGCTCGACAACGTAGCTCACTCGAAGAGCTGCAACGATGCTCGCTACGATCAGCAGGATCCCGACGATGGCTAGGGTGAGCACCCTAACCTTTCCCGGGTCGGTAGATCCTCGACGCTTCTCGTAGAGATCCCTAACGATACAGCTCGCTACCGATAGAGCTATCGAGTTGGCTGTGCTGCACGCAGCGGCGACGATGCTTACGTAGACGAAGGATGCTAGGAGCGGTGGTGCCATGGATAGGATGGTTGGGGTAACGGCATCCCTATTCGTTAGGAGCTCGCTCTCTATGTTGCTACCCATCGCGAGTCCTCGGAAAACCATGCCTATGAAAGTCGTTAGCACGGTGTAGAGAATCCCGAAGAATGCGAAGAGCACGACCATCCTTCGGTACGCAGCTGCATCCCTAGGCATGTAGAGCCTCTGAACTACCTGTGGATTAGTCAAGGCGAAGAAGATCCACGGAATCGCGTAGCCTAGGAATACGTGGAGAGGCCATCTACAGCTCAGTAGGTTGCCGTTGGAAGCGTTTGCTAAGCGCATCAACGCGCTCCCTACGTCTGTACCCATCGATGGTGCTAGGCATAGGGATAGCCATAGAGCTAAGCACGTCGCTGCTCCAAGCATCCATACCCCCTGAAACGCATCAGTCGTAGCTACGCTCCAAACCCCGGCGAGAGCGATCCATAGAAACGCTATGGCGGTGCCGAGGGCTACGCCAAGCTCGTAACCCATGCCAATGCCTCTGAACACCTCGCCCATACCCTTGATCTGCGCTGCTAGGTACGGAACCAAGGCGATGAGGTAGGTAAGGGCTACGAAGATCGACAGCTTGGTAGATCCGTAGAGATCGCCGATCATCTCGGACGGCGATACCCATCCACGTACCTTGGCGAGCCTCCACAGCGCTACGCCAACCGTTGCGAGGATCCCCAGCGTAGCGACGAAGTACGTGAGCTCGAATCCGAGCGCAACTACGCCGAAGACGTAGGCGAGCCCAACGAGACCAACCATCATGAAGGCGCTGTAGGTAGTGGCTGCGTAGGTCATGGCAGCTAGGAAACCCGACAACCTGTAGCCAGCAACGAACATCTCCCTCGTACTAGCTATCCCGAACCTCCTACTAGCGAACGCTATCGCCGTGCCGATACATACGTAGGCTAGGAACAGCGCTAGGAACTCGAACATCATCGCTTCAACACCTTCCTTAGGTAGATACCCACGGCTACGCTCCATAGACACGCCGATACGATCCACGAAAGGTAGAGCTCCAGCCCACGAACATCCCTAAGCAATGCGTAGGGAAGCGAAACGAAGAATGCTAGGAAAGCTACGAAGCACGCAACCATCGCCCTACCCATCCAGACACCGAACGTTCGTTCAGAACAGAACCTTTTAAACCTGGTTCTGGCGGGAGCCGAAAGCTTATCCACTCGATCGCGTTCGAAACACCTACACCTCCAACACGATCGTTGGTACCTCCTCCACGTTCTTTGCCGGAGCTATGAGGCAGCAATCTGCTAAGGATAGAACTCGGTAGTACTTCAGCTCAAGTTTTGCAGCTTCTATCGCTAGCCCTTCGTCTGGGTCCACGATCATTGTGGGGCTGTTCCTCAGAAGCGAATGCTTAACCAACGCAATGCTCCACCCAAACACTTTCGCGTAGCTGTAGAACTCAGCTACGATGATCTCGCACATGCAGCCCTTAGCTCTTCCACGCAGTCCTTCATCCACGTACTTCTTAGCATCGCTTCTTTCAGCAAAGTACGGAGCTAGGACACCGACATCAAGAACGTATGGTGCTTCAAAGAACATCGCGACACTAACGCTTAGCAAGGGAATGGAATTCCTAGTCATTTCCCTAACGATACCATCGCAATGCTTGGCGCGAACGATGCGAATAGATTCAGCTCCTAATCCTAGACGAAGTACGGATCCATGACTTGAACGAATGCTCTACGTATCGGAGAACAAGCATGTCGATACATAAACGTTCTCCCTGAACTTGCATAGAATTGGATCCACGCTACGCAGAATACCTAGGGCGAGATCATCTTTAGTAGAATCCCTATTATCCCTACGAGTATCGGTACGTTGAATGCTACGAAGAGCTTTACGAAGAGGTTCATCATATCCTCAAGCTTAGCAATTCGTTGCTCGAGCACAGAAATTCTGTTTTCCAATGCTGAAAACCTTTCGTTGAATTCCTTCCTAAGCTTATCAATCTCTTGCCTAAGCCTCTGCTCTACCTCTCTCATTTCTTGTCTAAGCCTATCTTCCACACTCTTCATCTCTTTCCTAAGATCATCGATATCCTGCTTCGTAGCGATGTCTCTGTACAACGCGGTTAGTATAGCCGTCCTAAGCCTCCTATCCTTGAATACCGGTAGCAGTAACTCATGCGCAAGCGCTTCCCTAAGATCTTCTCTCTGCCGAAGCTCGTCCAGAAGCTTCTCAGCGATCGACACTACGATACACCTACCCAGCTATAGCTATCGTCACGTAAGATTTATATGTTTAGGGCTACGGCAACTCTATCGATGCTCGACGTACGCATGAACGCCGACGATTCTATACGAACGTTGGCGGATCCCTAGGTATGGGGTAGCGATGCTCGTCCTTGGGTACTGCTCGAGGTAGCGAAAGAGATATATCTCGCTCACTGGCTTGTCAATGCCTCGGTGTTGATTCGTGAGGAGCAAGCTTTCGAATATTGGTCTTTCGAATGTTGGTAAGGCTCTACGCATAATTATATACCTAGTGATACTGGTGGGTATTGCTTGCTGGATCTACGATCTCTACACAATGAGATCTGAATGGAGAGCGAGTCTCGTGGATATGCCTAGGATCGAGTATAGCTTGCCTACCTACGCAACGATTCATCTCGATGTAGATGTGTATAACCCTAGCCATAGCAAGGTTCGTGCAAGATTCGTGTGGTACTCCATATACGTAGAGAACCAGTTCGTAGGCGAAGGATTCGAGCCATACATAGAGCTTCGACCGGGACACAACGTCCTTCATCTAGATGCGAAGATCGATCTCTCGAGGCTTCCGTGCCCAGTACTCGAGGCTCTGTACGAGGGTAGGAACGTTACGGTATCCATCCGTGGATACGCTGTTATCGACCTCATGCTGTTCGGAGTCGTTAGCTACAAGCAGTTGCTGGTACCGTTCAACAAGACCGTTGAAGAGTTGAAACCGCCAACGATCCCGGAGCACGTGAAGGATGCGTTGAAGCTCTACGTCTATCTATGCGAACACCGTAGCGAGGTAGCGAAGCTTCTAGAGAAGCTTGGGGGAGCGATCTGGGGTACTCGATGAATCTCGATAAACCAGCTTAGTCTACCGGGTTTAGGCTGCGTAGCGTGGAGCGTAGCAACGTTGTCGAGAAGCTGATCCGGGTACTGGAAGAGCATCGCGAAGGAGTTCCACAGTCGTGGTTAGCTCGTGCTCTAGGCATCTCTAAGAGCTACCTATCCCAGATACTGCGCGATCTCGAATCCAAGGGATTGATACAGCGTACCAGGGTAGGACCTACCTTCGTTGTTAAGCTCGTTCGTCGAGGAGCGCCTCCACCGAGAAACGTTCTGAAGCTAGGCATCGTATGGTCTAGCGAGTACCTCTTCCTCGCACCCTTCGCGAAGCTGTTGAGGGATAGACTGGGTCTCGAGCTTGGGGTAGAGATCTATCCGAGCGCTATCGAAGCTACCTACGCCTTGGTTAAGGGGGATCTGCACGCAGTTCTATCGCCACTCGTAACCCAGCTCCTAGCAGCGATAGCTACCAAGAGCCTCATCATCGTTGCTGGAGGTGCCTACGGAGGATCGGCGATATACGAGCTCCCACGGGGTGAAGGAGTTGGTTGTAGCGAGCTATCGGCGATGGATCTGTGCCGCGTACTAGCATCGCGTAGCAACATGATCGATAGCGAACCCGTAACCTACTTCTCTAACCCTAGCCAAGCTCTCGAGATGGCTAGGAAGAACCGTGTTAAGTACCTAGCGGTGTGGCATCCCCTAACCGTAGAGGTTTCTAGGTATGCGAAACGCGTAGTGATACAATGCAGCGAATTCGAAGAGCTTAGGTACTGCTGTACCCTAGCCTTAGCCAAGTCTCTGGATCTCGATCTCGTGGAGAAGATCCGTAGCATCTACATCGAGAGCATCGAGATGTTTAGGAAGAGACCCGAGCTCTACCTCGATTGGTACTCGAGCCTTACCGGTATACACATCGATGTTCTGAGGAAGGCGTTGGAGGAGTACGGATTCGAACCCGAACTCGATCGACGTACCGTGGACCGGGTTGCGAAGAGCATGGGATTCGCTGTGCCACACCCATCAACTGTTTCGAGGTATGTACTGACCTAGATCGAGAGCAACGATGCGTACGCTATTTTAAGCTTGGGCCGTGATCGGTATCGAGGGGTTATCGGTTGAGCGAGGGGTGTAGGCTGTACAGGATCAGGTCGGAAGCGATCGTATGCGGTGTCTGCGCTGGTCTCGCAAAGTACTTCGGAATCGATGTCTCGATCGTTAGGTTGCTGACCGTAGCGGTCATGCTGCTGAACCCGCTCTTCGTACTGCTCTACATAGCTGCGTGCATCATCGTTCCCGAAGCACCTAGGCCCGAAGATGCTAAGAGATGCATGGATCTCTCCTATCTAAGCCATGGTAGAGCCGTAGACATTCTACTCCTCGTCCTGGGCATAGTCCTGGTGGTGGGAGGTGCTTGCGTAGCTACCTACGGTCCTGCATGGATATGGAAACCTCTGTGGATGTTGCAGGGAGTTCTACTCATTGTAGCGGGACTCGTACTGCTGATAGCTGTACTCACCAAAGTTGTTCGTCGATCCGAGATCTAGACTGTACTCAAGACATACGAAGCCTAGG
>JAMOOB010000299.1 GCA_027066265.1 Desulfurococcales archaeon | reverse complement strand
CGTTATCGATAGTGCTAGTGCGAGCCTCGATGCTAGAGGATGACGAAGGAATCCCTTCAATACGTAGAGCCCTAGACCGAGGTAAAGGGCTATCTTGAGGAACATTATTGTGGAGGGTGTAGGTGCGAGCCTAGGTTCTCCGAGAATGAATAGCGCGTAGCTTGTCAACGATGTTAGTAAGATGAGTAGGAATGGAGATGCCTTCAGCAAAGGCTCACGCTCATCACCATGCTCAGAGCCGGTCCACCTCATCACGGAATCCTCTAGCTGTGGCTCAGTAAAGGGGGAGGCATCCTCATCGGGTTCCTTAACTCTATCGGTTCGGGGACAGCGGATCATCATAGCCCTAGATCTCCTCAACACTACGAACTATATGCATTGCTGATACAGATCTCGAACCTAGGCTCGATAACGTACATCTAAGCATTTGTACCTCTCTAGAGCTCTCCATAGGTGGGCTTTGAGCGTATATAGACGTAGAGTTCAGCTCGTAGCAGGATCGACACTCAGCATAACGCTTCCGAAAGATTGGGCACGGATCGTGGGCATAAAGCCTGGTACCGAGCTCACGATGAAGATCCTTCCAGATGGATCGCTCCTCATATACCCACCAAGCCGAAGCGATGAAATCCATAGTCTTAGAGCTGTGGTGGAACCACGTAGCTGCAGTGATTTGAATAGCATTGCAAGAGAAATCCTCTCCTACTACCTAGCTGGATTCCACGAGATACGGGTTATCGTTAAGAACTGTAGCGATGAAGATGTGAAGCGGTTGGTACACTTCATTCACGAGAAGGTCCTTGGCTTAGAGTTGCTAGACGAGGATGCAGAGAGCATTACGTTTCAGAACGTTGTTGATCCCGAAAGCTTAGACCTTAACTCATCTCTAAAGAGGTTGACGCGTGTAGCCATATCGATGCTGAACGATCTAGTCGAAGCATTGAAGCGTAGGGATCGATCCATTCTCGAAAACTTAGTGAAACGAGATGATATAGTCGATAAGCTCTACCTACTCATACTGCGGAGACTTATCGAAGATACCACCATGATCTCGAACAGATCTGAACTACGAAGTGCATCGCAAGCAATATACGTATCGATGACCGCTAAAAGCATTGAGCGCGTAGCCGATCACGTACGTCGCGTAGCAACGTACGTACTAGAACGGAACCCTAGGATCGATCGAGATGTTCTAACGCTACTCGAAGATATACGCAATCTATTCGAAGAAGTTTGCAGAGCTTTCATAGAACTAAACAAATTCAAAGCGCTCGAGATAGCCAAGAGAGTAGATGAAATGCGTAACCAAATAAAAAGGATAGAGAGTCTTAGAGATCCACTGCTAGAACCTCTCGCTGATGCACTTCGAAGAATCCTTGCCTACAGCATAGATATAGCCGAAACGATTCTCGACTTAATTGCCTTGAACGAAGCGTTGGAGAAAAGATTCGGTACCTCGAACAAGGTCGTTTAATTCATCGCATCTATTTCGCTTGAGTAGAACCAAGTTAAGAAATTCATGGTGCGGGGGGTGGGATTTGAACCCACGCAGGCCTACGCCATCGGGTCCTAAGCCCGACCCCTTTGACCTGGCTCGGGCACCCCCGCACCGTCCGAAAGATTTGGTTACAACGAGGGGGTTAATAGGTTTGCGATGTAGATAGAATGACGTGAGTAAAAACGTTGTTTGTGTTAGAGCCATCCACGAACCTTCATTGCCTGGTAGAGCCTGTCTAGTGCTAGTACTAGTGCTGCGTCTCTCATCGTTATCTTCGGGTTCTCGCTTCTCATCCTCTCGAATCGTTCGTATACTCTCAGGAAGTTGTTCCTCATGATCTTCTCGAGTCTTGCTCTAGTCTCTTCCTCGTCCCAGAAGTACCACTGTAGGTTCTCGACCCACTCTAGATAGCTCATTACTACGCCTCCAGCATTCGCTAGGAAGTCTGGTACTACGATGACTCCTCTCTCGTATAGCTTCTGCTCAGCTTCTGGAGTTGTAGGACCGTTCGCTCCCTCAACGATGAGCTTAGCCTTTATCTTGTCTACGTTCTCTAACGTTATCTGGTTCTCTAGAGCATCTGGGCCGAGAATGTCTGCATCTACGTAGAGCGCAGCCTTGGGGTCGGGTATCTTCTCGCCCTTCGGGTAGTTGATTACTTTGCCCGTCTCCTTCTTGACCTTCATCGCTAGCTCTACATCGATTCCCTCCGGATCGTAGACGGTTCCGCTGGTGTCGCTGATTGCAACGATCTTTGCACCCATTTTCTGGAGCCAGTAAGCGTGCCACCGACCGGTGTTTCCGAAGCCTTGGATGGCTACGCGCTTACCTTCGAGACCTCCTAGGTACTTCTCCGCAGCTTCTCTAGTCATCACAGCGCATCCGAAGCCAGTAGCATACTCCCTAACGGGGTTGCCCCATAGGACTGGTGGCTTTGCAGTGAATACGCCAGGTACGTTCCTACCAGCTATCTTACTGTACTCGTCTACCATCCATGCCATGATCTGCGGATTGGTTCCGACATCGGGGGCCGGAATATCTATCTGGTCGCCGAGTACTGGGTACAGTGCTCGTACGTAGCCTCTAGCTAGTTGCTCTAGCTCTCTCGGGGATAGCTTCTTTGGATCTACTCTAACAGCTCCCTTACCACCTCCGTACGGGATTCCGGCGAGCGAGTTCTTGAGAGTCATCAGGGTTGCCAGAGCAACATCGTCTTCGAGCGTTACCTCGGGATGGAATCTGATACCACCCTTGTAAGGTCCTAGAGCGCTGTTGTGCTGAACTCTGTATCCTTCGAAGATCTCGAGCCTACCATCGTCCATTCTCACGGGTATCTTGACGATCACTACCCTCTCGGGCTTGCTCAGAATCTTGTAGAGTTCTTCTGGGAAGCCACCGATCTCAACACCGCGCTTGATTGTCTTGAGTACGTTCTCTAGGAACTGGTTCGCCATGGAGATCCCCGCGCACTGATCACTCTCTTACACGTAGAATTAAGCTTTATGCGTACACGAACTGCGTAAAAACGCGTTAATACCTTTGACTAAGCCTTGCGCTATTACTTCAGTGCTTCGACCAAGCTCTCGACTTCGCGTACATTCTTCACGTTCACTACGAATACCATTGGTTTCCCGGGTACGGGTGTTCTAGAGTACACTACCTTCCCATTGTCGTCAACGTAAACGAATCTCGTACGGTTTTGAGGAGCTGGCGACCGAAGGACGAATATAACTTCGTTTCCACCGCTGAGGATAGTGAAACACTTATCTTCCATGCATAGCGCAGAGATCGAGGGACTAACGGTACTCATTCTGGTGACGAGGAAGTACACCAAGTCTTCGAAGGTTTCGAAATCGATGATGCTCAGTTTCACCATAGCTAACACCTCGTTCCAGACATGGTTACCGCATACTTATATCTCGCGCGTATTTCTCTATCCTAACGATTCTCTTCCTAACCCTTAGAAGCATTCCTTCTACTAATCTATCGCTCACTACCTTAACGATCTTGACGTCCACCACGGCTCCGATGTAGTTCCTCGACGCTCTAATCACGATAGTAGGTCCATGAAGTAGTGGATAAGCGACGACGTATCCACGCTTCTTTGGGTAACTGGAAGCTATGACAGCACGGATGACGCGGTTCAACAATTCGCGTTTTCTCGCTTCATTGAATTTCCGAACGCGTTCGTAGAGTTCTCTAGTGCTAGGCTTAGCAATCGCCGGAGGTGGGAGTTCCGCTTTCTCGAATGCTGAGAACGGTAGTGGTCTGAAACGGTAGAGAACGATCCGCTCCACACCGATCTTCTCTAGTAGATCTACGAGCTCCACGGTCTTCTTGACATCGTCATCAGTTTCCGTGGGTATTCCATGCATGAGGTATACGTACGGTCTAAGACCGTACTTCTTCAGTAGCTCTATGCATCGAATCGCTTCGGAAACGCTGCATGGTCTACCAACTCGATCCAGAAGCTCATCACTACCACTCTCGAGACCTATGTACACCACCGTTCCTTTCAAATACTTGCCCAATACCTCGGCGACGTACTCGTTGACTAAGCATGGCTTAACGTTTTCGATAGAAATACATGCAACTCCTTCAAGAACCGGTTCTAACGCGGAAAGTTTCGAGAGTAGCTTCTCGATGACATCAATGTTCGGTGGAGGTTCTCGCGGATCCGTCAAGGGGTGCGGATGCACAAGCAGATCCCTTCCGTAGTCAAGGAAATCGGGTGCGCTAAGCACGATCCTTGTAACGCCTAGCTCCAGCAACTTCTCGACTTCCGAAACTATGCTCTCGATACTCCTAGACCTAGGAGGACCATGCACGGACGGAACGGAACAGTATCCACATCCGGGAGCTACGTTTCTCGGACATCTAAGTCTCGCGTCGAGAGGTCCTTGCCTACAAATGTTGCAGAGATCGCATTCCCTGTACAGCTTTGCACGACGAAAGTTACTACATCCACGAACAACCTCTACATAGACTCGACAAGCCCAGTAGAATGGATATTTAGCAACGCTATCGGTATCCGGCATGTATTGCTCCATCACTTCGCGGGGCGTCCACGGAGCTAAGCCTCCCCAGAACACTTTTCCTTTCAGCTTCACAGCCACGCCTTTCAAGCCAATTAGATCGTCTAATCGTGAACGATCCTCGAACACACCTTTCTTAACGATCTCCGGCACTACGAGTTCGCATTCACCTACTATCGCAAGGTCGAAGTCTAGCTTCTCAAGAATGTTCGGGGATAACGCACCCGGGCCTCCAAGCATAACAATTCCATCCGGTTTCCTTCGTTTCCACCACGAGATTAGCTTCCTCACCGCCTCAACGTCGCTGATCATGAAGGATACCGCAAGGACGTCAAAGTCCTTGAGTCCCTTGCTCGTCACAACGTTTTCGTAAGGCTCAAGCACAGCGTCGATTCCATGCCTACGGAGTACCGAAAGCACGTACCGCGGTCCAGCTCCTATGACATCTAGCGTTGTGAGCCTCTTACCGCTCATCCTAGCATTTGCATCTATCAACAGCAGCCGGACCATGGATTGAACCTCTCAGCCCGGGGAGTTGCGCTCATCAATCGACTCCGTCTTGAACTCATCATCGAGATACCTAAGATCTTCTAGGGAATGCAAGCTTAAGAGCTGTTCCTTGAAACGCTCGTTAGGGGGCTCTGCATGGGTCTAGCAAGAATTCGATTGCTACAGCGCGTACTTAGAGAGAAGTACGGTATCTACGGCGAGGTAGCCGCTCGATACGTAGAGGCGGGCGCTCATGTTAGGCTCATGCATCCTACGAGGTATGGACCTATACACATACTCGTTTACAAGGATGGTGAGAAGTACGTGATAGAAGTGTTCAAGGCTAGCACGATGGTGCCGCGAGAAACAGTAGAAGCGTTAAAGAAGAAAGCGGATCTAGTTCGAGCAAAACCCATACTGGTTCTCTACGGCGATGGACCCAAGCTAACCGACGACATCTACAAGCTATGCAAAGAGCTCGGCATCAAGATTCGTAGAATAAGGGCTCAGTGATCGAGGGCCTCGTCATCCTTCCGAAAAACCCCGCTCTCATCACAGCACCAAGGCTAGGAGCTCATCGTCGCATATATATCTAGCGTTCCGTAAACGACCTTTCTCAACCTCGACACCTTCGATACGCAGAATCTTCTCCTTGAAATCTCTTCCCATGGGTGTATACCCTCCTAGGGATCCATCCTTCCTAACAATACGGTGGCAAGGAACCACTAGAGGATAGGGATTCCTCGCCAATGCTCTCGCTACGCGTCTAGGATGGGTACCTAGAATCTTCGCTATAGCGCTATAGCTAACAACACAACCTACTCTGACGAGCATCGTTAAAACGTAGACTATTCCCTCGAATCCGTGCAACTCGATTAGGTTGCTAAGCTTGCTTAGAACTTCGTCGATATTACCGTTGCTCCACGTCTTATATTTAGATCCAGATCGACAATCAGTACGGTGATCATTCATGCCTAGGTCTCCCCCTCAGGTAGTTCTTCTGTACATATTGTCTAAAGTTGAAGGACTGGACGTAGCTACGCTTCAACTACTCGTAGATGAGCTTCAGAGGCAAGGCATCGATCTTGGGTACCGCTTCGTTTCCTTAGTTAAGCATCGCGTTAGCAAGGATCTTCAACTCGATCTAAACCTGCTGAAGGTTATGGAGCTCGTGGTAGAGATAGATGGCAAGCTCTTCGTTACGGAACGAGGTCGCGCAGTGCTTAGAAAAGCTATCGAACGAGGTCTCATCCCACAAAGGCTCGCATCTACTCTGGACATCGTTGCTGCGCGTGTACTCGAAGCTATTCGAAGACGATCCTAAAACTATCGAATTCTCCTCTAGGTTCGCTGTACTCCACATCGACTCTCTCAACAACCGCTGCGGGAGGACCTCTACGAACGTGTTCAAGTAGTTTCTCTACGGCGTCTCTACGACCTTCAGCCACTATGAGTAGAGACCCATCCTCAAGATTCTTTACGAACCCTTTCAGTCCTAGCGATCTCGCTATGCGATACACGAATCCTCTAAAACCAACTCCCTGAACTATTCCGTAGACTCTAACAACGACACGAACTTCCTCACTGCTCACACATCTTCACCTCTACGATTTCAGCCAACCTCTTTATCCTTCCAACGATCTCTCTATCACTGCACTTTTCCAAGAACTCTACCAGCTTGGAACTCTCGACAGCTCGCGCAAATTCTGGATCCAACGGAAGCTCTTCCAGAAGCTCAACGTCTTCAAGAGACTCTCTACTTCCAAATAGATCGATCCTAGATCCGCAGTTGGGACAGATCGCGAAGCTCATGTTCATGACTGCTCCAACCAATTTCACGCCGAGTATCTTCACGAATTCCTTTGCTTTCTCAACGACGTGCTTAACCATTGCACCGGGAGTGAGCACCAGCAATGCACAAGCTTTAGAGCGTAGGTACTGAGCTATCGTCAAAGGTTCGTCTCCTGTTCCCGGAGGTAAGTCCACGACCAACACATCGCGATCACCCCACTCAGTCTTGCCTATGAGTTCGATCAGTGCACGCGTCTTCATTGGACCTCTCCATATGATCGGCTGCTTCTTGTCACGTAGTAGGAGTTCCATCGAAACCACTGCAACGCCACGAATCTCGGGAGGAATGAGTTTGCCCTCCATGGTTGCGTACATGTATGCATTCTCTAGCCCGAGGATCCACGGTATGCTAGGACCATGGATATCGGCATCGAGCACGGCTACGCGACGACCCTTCAAAGACCATGCGAGCGCGAGGGAGGCCGCGACCACGGATTTGCCGACACCACCCTTACCGCTCAGAACCATCAATACCTTCCTAACGTTCTTCAACGCCTCCTCGATAGCTTCCTGCATTGGAAGCGATTGAGCTGTTTCAGGCATGCAAGTCGCCGCAAAGCACACATCGAGGAGAGGCTAAATCTTCTTTACACCATCTTACTTGACACCGCGCTCCCAAGCACGTAGGTTTAATACGTTAGGAAGTACAGAGCACGTATAGCAACTAATGCGAAATCTATGGGGTGAACCCGCAATGGCTAAGAAGTACGTCGTCAAGATCGTGAAGAAGCTTTGCAAGGGATGCGGGCTATGCATAGCTATGTGCCCTAGGAAAGCCTTGGACTACTCGGACGAGGTCAACGAGTATGGATGGAGGATACCTAGGCTCGTAGGCGAATGCGTAGGTTGTCGCATATGCGAAACTTACTGCCCTGACATGGCTATATGGGTAGAGGCTGTGGAGCAATGAAGCTCCTTGCTCCGGGTACATACTTCCTCACCGGTAATGTAGCTGTAGCAGAAGCGGCTCTCTTAGCAGGTTGTCGCTTCTATGCGGGCTACCCAATAACGCCTAGCAGTGACCTGATGCATCACATGGCACGTAGACTACCCGAAGTTGGAGGCGTATTCATTCAAGCCGAGGACGAGATCGCGGCTATAAACATGGTTCTAGGCGCCTCCGCCGCTGGTCTGAAGGCTATGACCGCCACGAGTGGTCCTGGACTCTCGCTGATGGAAGAAGCACTCGGATTAGGCTTCATGCTCGAACTCCCTGCTGTGATCGTAGACGTCATGCGTGTCGGACCCTCTACGGGGATTCCTACCCTGGGTTCGCAGGGAGATGTCATGCAATGCATCTGGGGGTCTCACGGAGATCGCGAAACCGTGGTGTTCGCACCCTCCACGGTACAGGAAGCATTCGATCTAACTATCCGTGCATTCAACGTTTCTGAAGAGCTTCGCCTCCCCGTCTTCGTGTTAACAGACGAATTCATTGCTCATACCTACGGACGCGTAGTAGTTCCCGAATACGTAGAGGTGGTTGATAGGAAACGCGTTGAAGCTCCAACCCCCGACTTCAAACCGTTCAAGGCAGACAATCTCGTACCTCCGTTTCCTGAACCTGGAAAAGGATTGAGGTTTCACTTTACGGGAT
>JAMOOB010000298.1 GCA_027066265.1 Desulfurococcales archaeon | reverse complement strand
TTGATTCAATAGCTTCGGTGGTGTGTTGTGTCGAATACTTCGCATAGATACATAAAATGTAGGACTTTTAAAGTAACCAAAAATGTAGTCTTGTGCATTTGTCCTGAGGATCCATCTATAATGATAGATAGACGAACACGGGACCTCATATTCCTCTCGAAAGATTTAGGCAAAGCTATAGCCCTACTATCGGAGGGTAGCATATCGAGTGATCTCATCAAGCTTCTCAATTTATCGGGAAATGAATTACAAGCGCTTATTAATGCACTGAGATACTTGGTTGAGAGAGGATGGGTGGGTCAGACTATTTTATCGAAGCTATCAACTTAACCAAGGTCTATGATAATGGTATTATAGCGCTTGATAATCTTACATTCAATACTAAGGCTCGAATACTAGGCTTAATAGGTCCTAATGGTGCTGGTAAGACAACTTTCGTGAGGATAGCGACGGGACTTTTAAAACCGACTAAAGGAGCTATACGCGTTCTTGGTATCAGCGTAACCGAGAAATTAAAGGAGATTAAGAAGCGTATATCGTTAGTACCACAAGATGTTTCTCCTGATAGTAGGGCTACTGTATATGAGCACGTTGTATACTATCTTGTCGCTAGAGGCTACAGCCTTAGTGAAGCAAAGAAACGAGCTCGAGAAGTCTTAGAACTTTTCGATCTGTGGGATCTAAGAAATATTACCTGCTTACGCCTTTCTGGAGGACAAAGAAAGTTGGTGATCATAGCTGCTGCTTTAGCTCCATACGAGGTTGAGGCTGTCTTCCTTGACGAACCTACAACAGGATTGGATCCTGCTAATAGAATCAAGTTCTGGGGATTGATGTCTAGGATGACTAAAGAAGGTATTAAAGTCCTCGTTACAACACATGAGATGGAGGAAGTAGAGGAGCATGTGGAAGAAGTTATAATGATTAATAAGGGTAAGCTAATACTCCACGATAAACCTCAAAACATCTTGTCATTCTTTAAGAATAAAGTATGTTTAGACATACTAGAACCAAACAAGTTCTACAATACGTTCAAAGATAGTGCGTCACTGCGTTTCATAGAAAAGATCGTAGATCTAGGTACAGCAATATCCGTATACGTTCATAGAGACGCCTACGAACACTTACTCGATATTTTATGTAAACATGGCATAGAGTTCAAAACTAGAAGGTGCACATTAAAAGATGCGTTCCTATGGTGGACATCATGAAGGTTTTAACCCCATTAAGAAGATTACTTGGGGTTGCTCTATTCATAGCCGTTCCAATCTCGAAGGAATGGTCTAGCCATGTAATAAGGTTCTTGTCTTCCATATGGCTAATAATTCCGTTCTATGCATTTGGAGGTAAAACACTTGCAATACATGCTCTCATCGGAGCGTTGATAAGCATAGTATTCTCAGCTTGCATTTATAGTGCATATGAGGAGGCTCTATACGCTATTGAAGGGCTTAGGGATTTCTTCTTGGCATCACCTTTAACGAGCTTTGAGTTCAGAGTAGGCTTAGCATTAGGTATATTCTTGACAACATTACCTTCTGTAGCTGTATGCCTACTAATGATATTTATCTTGACTAAATGTTGTATTATAAAGCTTCTACTGGTTGTATTTATGACGCTCATACTGTGGATAACGTCGGTATTAATCGGATACCTAGTACCTGTTAGGATGGATGTACTTGCGACGGGTAACATAATCCGTATTTTGACAATAGTTTTTGTTGTTCTGCCGCCTATATACTATCCGTTGACTGTATGGCCCGAACCGCTAAGAATTCTAGCATACGCGATCCCAACATTCAATATTTCAGAAATAATGAAAATAATTCTGGGAGTAGAGCAATGTACTCAACAACACCTAATGACAACGATAATCGCATTCATAATAGAATTCTTGGTCATAACTTCATTAGTGTATAAACGAGCCAAGTTAGGTTAAACAATCTTAAACAACACTATTAAGCATTATTATACTCTGAAATCTGAGTATAACTCCATATCTTAAACGCATCGGAGTTGCTGAAAAGGTCGTCGAAATAGTTCTAGACCTAAAGATTTCGGATTTCGATTGATTTGCATTCAATGAACATGTTGTGCTTAGCGTTAGTTGGAGATAGAGGGTTGTGAAGCAACGTGTTCTTAATAACGTTGTCGACGGCATGCAGTTATCTATAGGTGAGGAAGCGATAGAACTTCCACCCATACCTCCGTAGTATAGCGGTGTAGTACTAAACATTGGTAGAGATCGGTGCGCAGATCGACCACGAAGTCGAGTATCTTTGTCGAGATCGTATATCTATGCTTCGAATCATTCATGGAATGCACATCCTCACTTCATCTATGCACCATGCACGAAACAAATCGCTTTATCTCAACAACTCCTCTACGAGGTTCATGTTCTTAGCTAGTATTGCACAAAGTAGATCTGTGTAGAGAGCTTCGCGCTCACGATCTCTGCACCTATCTACCGGAATGAGTTCCCGGAGCTTTCTACCAGTAGCCTCAACAATGTTCGGAGGTACGATGTCTATAAGGTTATTCACGATCTCTACAACAACTTTCTCCATCCCTACGGGCTTGCCTAGAAGCCACGCTCCACTACCTGAGCATGCGTTTGCGTGGAGTGCTAAGTGGAGGTACTCGTGGAGTGCTACCTCGGCGAAAAACTTGCCTAGCTTTTCATCATCTCCATCGCTACATACTACTACAGGATCTATCTCTACCCTGAGCCGCAATGAGTTGGCTCTCGCAACAGCATGACCTTCTAGATCCCTTACCCAGATCGTGATACGCTGAGGCGGTAGGTATAGCGGTAGCATAGCTCCTACAGCAAGAGCGATGCGGGGATAACTCACTAGGTTTACGAAGAGCTCTTCTACGCTCTTAGCTGAGTCTATACGACTACGAACCTTCTCCTCGGTATTTGGGTCTTCAGCGAGTAGGTGCTTATCAACCTCGTTGAGCTCCCTCTTCAGAATCCTCGATATGTGCTTCGGATCGTCGCAGCACGCCACCCATCCATAGATCGTCTTAATGGCTATGCAGCTCTCGGTAACGATCTTCGTGGCTCTCTCGGCTAAGACAAGCTCTAGAGGTGAATGTGTCACTAAATATCCAAATGAATACTCATCTCTATGGCTAGAGGCTAAGAGTAGTGATATCGATATACCGAGTCTGTGGAACAACGTTGTTGAGAGAACCTCTATAGATAGCCTCGATTCATAGAGTATGCTAGGAAAGTAGATAGAACCGCAGCAACCACACATTGAGACCGTATCTAGAACCCTCTTCACGAAGCCTTCGACGCATCTAATAATGGGTTCCGGAGCCTCGAGCACTCCGACACAGCTCTCGATGCGCATAGTATGATCCCAGAGAAGAGCAAACCCTATATAACGCTACCTGAGCGCACGTAGGCGTAGTCCCGTAGCATAGTTATCTCGATGAAACCTATGGAATGTATCGAAAACACGTTATTGTATCGAATGCTCGATACAGCTATTACTAACCGAGAAGAGATATCTCGAACGGCTCGGGATCTCCCGATGTATCGTGTGTTCTGGAATATATCTGTGGATCCTTCATACTGGTGAGGATCTCGTCTTTGAGGGTGTTATCGAGGATGGTTTCTGGGTCAATGGTGTCCTAAGGGGTCGGGTCTCTGACATCGAGTATCCGGTTATTGATGGTGTCGTAGTCTTTGTTCGAGGAGTAGATACAGGGTGGAGAGATGAGGATATCGAGGCACTACGTCGTGGTGAGCGGATCAAGCGTAACTGGGAGGATCACATGAGTAAGGTTGGGAAGGAGAATCTATGGAACGAGTTCTGTAGAGATCTCTAGTAGCAACGGTCTGATCCTAGACGTAGCATCGGGACCTGGCGGAGGGTTTGTTCCGTGCATACCCTATTACAACGATGATGCGTACGTAATCGTGAACGACATCGAGTACCGAATACTGCTCGAATGGAGGAGATTCTCAAAGAGCATAGGTAGGGGTAGGTATGTAGATTTCCTAGCCGCCGATGCCGAGTAGCTACCAATCAAAGACAACTCTCTAGACGTCGTTGCTTGCGCTGGCGGATTCGGTAGCATTCCATATCACGATGTAGCTCTACGCGAAGCTTTCAGAATCCTGAAACCCGGTGGAGTGCTGTACATGGCTGAAGGAGGCATCCTACGCGAAGACTTCGAGAAACTACCACCAGAAGTACGGAGAAAATGGTTGAGCGAAGCTCCGGCACTACTCGGTGACAAGCCGGAGATCCACGGGTTCGAATCCATCATCGCATCAATCAACAATTAATCGTCTTTCTTCATTCCTGAGCCTTCCGGATTTGTGATGTGTGCAACGCGTAGGATGTGCCATTGGTGCTTTATGGGATAGAGCTTTGCGCATCGTGATGGTAGCTATGTTCGTCGCTCTGATACCGGTTGCGTTCATTGCTCTACACGTTGCGAGTAGGGAGCTAGGTATAGAGGTGTTCAACACTAGAGTAGATCTACCAGCGCTAGCCATAGCATCCATCGTTGCGGGTACTGTGTTGCTAGCGTTAGCAAGTCTCGATATAGAGGTAGGGAACGGAGGTATGGTAAGTCTCTTGGCTGGGTTAGGCACCTACACGATGCTCAAAGAGATGTTCAAACACAAGCTACAACAACGTTAACGATTTGATGCTTTCCTAGAATGCTTATGGTCTCGGTCGTATCTATACGTATACTGAATAACCATGTGTATGCAGTGCAATACTTAGTTCTCGCACTTATCGTAAGGAGCGATTTCTAGCCAACCAATCATATATTGTTCGAGATTTGAACGTTATTGCGGTGCACTTCGTACGTATCTCGGTGTATCGATGTGAGGTGGGTTACGCGTAGGTTTCCCCATGTTGATAGGACTGCGTGTGCATGGCTAATCAAGAAGTTTATCGATCCTGAAGCAGAGTTCGTATTCGTAGAGTGGCCAAGGGAAGAATTGAAGCCGGAGCACGGTATTCCGTTCGATATCGAAGGTGTTGAGCTGAGTCATAGGGATAACAAGTGTACGTTCGAGGTTCTCGTGGAGAAGTACTCGATTAAGGATCCGTACGTTCATCGAATCGCGGAGATCGTGCATGCTGCAGATATCGAAGGTGAGCTAGATAAGGTTCCCGAGGCAAGGGGTATCAAAGCTATCTTTGATGGTCTTAGAATGATAACTAGGGATGACTACGAAACGATAGAGATAGGAATGAAGATATGGGAAGCACTCTACACGAGCTTCAAGCTAAGGGATCTCGAGGAGAAGTATAGAGAAAAACTCGAATCTATGTCGAGCATCGAGAAGCTAAAGTTCTTGAAGGAATTGATAAGCAAGGAATCTACGTCGTAGAGAAGCTCGAGAACCTCAATCAAATATTTTTCTTTGGTTGGTTAGGATTCTTGTAACGAAACACTTAATAGTTCGCTATCTCTAGGTTAGGGTTGGTGACTAGCTTGAAGTTGGAGGAGTACCTCGAGAAATGGGTTCGTGGTGAAGCTGAGGAGATCGTTGAATATCTTGCAGCAGCTATCGTAGCTGAGGAACAGGGTTTGGTAGAGGTGGCTCAAGCTCTGAAGATGATCGCTCTCGAGGAAGCTATGCATGGTGCGAAAGCCTTGGTTCAGGCAGGTAAGATCGGAGATCTGAAGGAGTTCATCAGGAAGAGGATCGAGGAAGAGAAGGAAGCTGCTAGAGTTAGACACGAAGAAGCTTCGCATCACGACGAGCCTTGGAAAACGTTGTTCGAGTACACGGCGAGGGATGAGGAGAGACATGCTAGGATTCTGGAAGGGATCCTAAGGAAGCTAGGTTAAGCATTCCACATCTTTTTAACATTGTTGTTTTCGTGCTAGAGTAGTAGGCTCATGTACCTCGTGGCTCTAACGATCTTGCCCCTAGCCTTGGTCTCGATCTCTTCGATGACGTCGGCGCTAGCTTTACGTACCTCTAGGTATCCGTGGTCACGTGCTCTGTAGATGAGTTCGAGTCCACGATCGCTTCTAGCGATGAGTACGGTGTACCCGGGGTAGTTCTCGCTGATTCCAGCGGATATATCGGATAGAACGCCGGTGTAGTCTGGGCAGACTAAGCACCCTGTTTGAACGAATGGAAGTACTTCCTGCAACGGTATGAGTTTCTCTTCGCTATCGTACACGACCTTTATAAAGTTCTTCTCGAGACCTATGTACGTGATCCGTTCGGGCTCTAAACCGTACCTAAGCTTGAGTAGATCTACGAATGCTTCGGATGCGAAGGTTCCGAAGCAGAAGAGGCTGATGATGAGGTAGATCTTGGATACGAAGTCTGTTTCGAGGAGTGGAAACATCCTCATCTGGTAGAGGAACTGTGCTTGGCATGGAAGACCAACGAGAGCAACTCTCTTCAGATCCTCGCTCTGGAGAGCTTCTCGAAGCTTCGTTGTGTACGGAAGTACGCTCCACCTATTGCCAGCTGCTTGCAGAACTTCTTCCCTAGTCCTAGCAATGACTAGCTCGGCTACGAGTCCACGAACTCTCTTCGCCACAACGATGCCGTCGACGATCCCGTTCTCGAGCATGTATATGAGTAGCGCCGATACAGCTCCACCGCTAGCAACTTTCTGAGCACGTATACTCTCATCCGTAGCTCTAGCCAAGAGGATCTCTTGGTATTCGCCTAGAGGTCTATCGAGCGTAACGAGAGACATACCCTACACCTGCGGTGCCAAGACCTTGATCTGCACCGGGTACCTAGTTAAGAGTATGTGTGTAGCGCGTGGACACCTAACGTAGCACGTACCGCACCTAATACACTTCTCGACGATGAGATCCGGTTTCTTCTCAACCATCTGCAGAGCGTTGGTAGGGCACGACAGTACGCATGCACCGCAACCTATGCAGAGCCCTGAGAGCACGACGTCGTCGAGTAGATCGAAACCACTCAACCTCTTAGCTTTAGCAACGGCTGCGAACACCCTTAGGAAGGGGGTAGCTCCACGCATCAAGCTCATCAACAGCGTTTGTACAACCTGTGGTGCCGGTGGGCATCCTGGTACTGCGTAGTCTACCTCGACCACCGAGCTCAGTGGTTGGTAAACGCGGTGCTCGGGTCTAGGTTCTTGACCACCACGACAGAACCTTGTGATTCCTCCTACGGCTGCGCAGGATCCGAAAGCTACGAGGATTTCGCAGTGTTCGCGTACCTTCCTAAGCTTCTCGATCGCTTCGTTATCGTTTATGCATATGGATCCCGTTACGAGAGCTACATCGTACCTCTGATCAAGGTCAGCGTTCCCCAAATGCTTGCTATACACCTCGGCTATGCTCGTGATCTGCGGTAAAGCTCTTAGCACTGCTATAGGGCATCCTTCGCATCCACCAACATCGAGCACTAGTACGCGTAGCTTCCTCATCGTCTCACCCTAACGAAGTGTGTCGAGCATGGAATGCATGGATCGTAGAGTCTAGGAACCACGTCGACGATCTCTATGGGTAGACCAACGAGGCATCTCTCGATCACGGGGATGTTGAACATCGTTGGTACAACGATTCGATAGCTCCGAACCCTACCCTCGTCATCGAGCTCGACGAAGTGTATCAACGTTCCTCGAGGAGCTTCGTAGACCCCTACACCTCTACCCCTCCTAAAGACGATGGTTCCCGTCCTCACGGGTGCCGAAAGCTCTACCTGCTGCAGCAGTTCCTTGATTCGATGGAGTGCGAGCTCGATTTCGTTCAACCTAGCTAGCTGTAGACCTAGTAGAGAACCGTCGGCGAACTCTTTGTACGTCCTCAACCTAGCTCGAGGACCTGCCTCAACGATCTTGCCATCGTAGAGCGCTACCATGGAGGTAGTCCTCGATCCACTACCCATCTCTACGTTCTTCCTAAACTCTTCGTACCTCACAACGCTAACCTTCTCAACATCGATGTTGTGCTTATCGCCGTAGAAGAGATGCGAAGCTATGAAACCACCATCGCGAAACGCACTATGCTTCCTAAGCAGCTCTACCTTGGGCGAAACTCTATCGCTAGAAAAGATCTTTTCGCGAAGATCTTCGAAGAGCTTCCTAACCTCGTCAACTCTACGAATGGCTTCCCTAAGCGAGGCTTCTGGAATGGGTTTAGCAATACCTCCGATAGCTACGTTCGGTGGATGCGTAGGAGCTCCCCCGATCCTCATCATGATCTCGTTGACTAGGTTCAGAAGCTTGATCGTTTCAACGACGTAGGTACGAACCTCGTTCTCCACCAGTACGTCGGGTAGGAGAAGCACTAGATGGAACAGATGGCTCTGAACACGGTTTATCAACCCTATTGCTTCGCGTAGAATCCTACCGTTGGCGGGAGGCATTATTCCTAGAGCATCTTCGAAAGCCTCGGCCGCAGCGATAGCGTGAGCAGCGTGGCAGATACCACATATACGCAT
Source organism: Desulfurococcales archaeon (assembly GCA_027066265.1). GTDB lineage: Archaea > Thermoproteota > Thermoprotei_A > Sulfolobales > Ignisphaeraceae > JAADCV01. The sequence continues at coordinate 55 of JAMOOB010000298.1, read as the reverse complement.
CACTGCCTCGACAACGAAGATAGGGTTCTTGCCAAGCACGAGCTTTTCGAAACCT
>JAMOOB010000297.1 GCA_027066265.1 Desulfurococcales archaeon | reverse complement strand
TCCATCAATGCGGTACTCAACTCTGACGCTTCTAATGCTCCTCTTCCCCGGTACAAATGGTAGCGAAACGATTTCGTTGTCCTCGATCAGTCGCTTCAATTCCTTGCTTCGGCATTCAATCAACATCTTCATGATTTGGGCATAGCCTTCGTCGACGAAGTTGAAGAGCGTTAGCATGGGAACATCTTCGTATCCACCTATCCTGAGGGTAGCCGATACGTTGTTGATGATCGATGATAGGACCTTGCGTATTGATTCGAGAGCTAAGAGTTCGAGGAAGTTATCGTGGAGATCCTTGAGAAGGCTAGCGCTTAGGTGCTCCACGAAGGATCTCACGCTGCCTTTGCTATGCTTGGTTATGGTCGAAATCGTTGTATCTAGTTCCCGAACAGCGTTCTCTAGACTAGATCCTTCTGATGATGCTACCTTCTTCAAACGGTCTACAAGTTCCTGCGAAATCTTGGATAGTGAACTACGTAGCTCGCTGAGCAGTACGCGGAGATTCTCTTCCCAATCCCTTGAATGAGGTCTGAGATCTAGCCATGGAAGTATGGAGATCGTTTTCAGTATCTGTAACAATCTCAGATCGTTTCTAGCAATGATTTGAAGGATGAAGCTTAGGAACCTTATCGTGTTGAATGCGTAGTGCAACACGAGCTCCTTGTCTTGATCCCTTATGCTAGGAGCCAAACTCTTTAGCAGTGTTTCGAGGGTAGTCCTATCTATCGTGTTGAGGATTTGTAGCACGTCGTTGGGATCCATGTATACGATCGATAGGGTTGTTGGTGCTAGGGACAGTGTTTTCAGATCTGCGTGGTTATAGACAACGCTATCGCTTAGGGTCAGCAACACGAGTTGCTGCGCAATCGCTACGAGGCTACGTTCTGGATCGGGTAGCGGTGTAAAGCTCTTCCTCTCGAGTACCTTCTCGAACTGTGCGAAGAAGTATAGGTCTCTGGGTCTCATCGAGTTGATCACGGTTACGGCTAGACACGAGCTAAGCTCTTCTCTACCACGTGCACCAGCTCTACCTACTCTCTGATGGTATGCTTCCTCGGTTGTAGGTACTCCGTAGAGAACGACTGCGTCCACCCTACCGATGTCTATCCCTAGCTCGAGGGTCGACGTAGCTGCGAGGATGTTTAGGTCTCCGGAACGGAATCTCTGTTCTCGATCGAGCCTATCGCTCTTCTTCAAACCAGCGTGGTGGTAATCGGCTTTCAGCTCCGGCATCTTTCCATCTCTACACAGCTCCAAAGCCCTTCTACACGATAGCACGAGCCTACCATCGCCGGGATCTCGATAGCCGAGCGGATTAACGTTCTCGGGAACCTCCTCGACGTGGAATCCGAGGGATGCTAGGATACCCTTCCTAAGCTCCGACACCCTATCCCTAACGTTTCTAGCGATCCTCTCCGCATCCCTACGACTGTTGGTGAAGACCAGCACCTTGTGGTGAGGCATCGATAGAGCTAGGACTATGGCTACGTGGGTAGCAGCGGTCTCGGGACTCGTCAACGGTATGGTGAGTAGGTGGTAGACGAAGTCCTTGGCACGCTCCTCCCTGTACTC
>JAMOOB010000296.1 GCA_027066265.1 Desulfurococcales archaeon | reverse complement strand
AGGGTAGGTTCGAAGAGCTTCTCGATGTGGTTACCAAGGCTATAGTCAAGGTCTACGGCTCTATCGATAAGGCTCCCGAGAAGCTGAAGGATCTCGTCGATAGCATTAAGCAGGCTATCGAGGTGAAGAAGAGCGTAGATGAGTACCGTAAACTGGTATCCGATGCGCGTAGAGTCCTCGATGAGATCTCTAGCGCGTTATCGAGAGGAGACGCTGCTAGGGCTAAGCAGCTTCTCGAGGGGAACCTCGATCTGCTTAGCAAGGTTTTGGATAGCGAGTACCTAGATGCTTTGAAGAGCTTGGTAGAGATCAATCTGCTCATCGATAGTGGTGAGATCGAGAAAGCGCTGGAGCTAGCGAGGAACAAACGTAGCGTTCTCTCCAAGATCGTGAACATCGATGAGGTTATCCATAGACTCGAAGCTCTTAGACTAGCTCAGCATCTCGACGATCCAGCCACCGTTAAGGAGCTGCTAGCTAGGTACAGCGATGTTGTGAGAGAACTTGTGGTGACTACGAAGAGCGGTAAGAAGGTGGATCTCTATACCTACCTCTCGAATCTTCCAAAGGTTCAGCAGCTATGCAGAGAGATAGAGAAAGTCGTTGAGCAGGGTAGGCCAGAGGAAGCTCTAGAGCTTGCGATACGCAACAAGGACCTTCTATCGATGTACGTAGACTACGAGGATCTGGTAAGGAAGCTTCGCGCTGCTGTAGAGCTGAAGAGACTCGCTGAGAAGGTGAACGAAGCTCTGAGGAAGGGTAGCCTGGAAGAAGCTTTGGCTCTCGTACACCATGTGCATCCAGATGTCGAGAAGTTCTTCCCAGAAGAGCTTGCTAAGATCCGTAGCTTCGTGACCAACGTAAGGATGTTGGTAGAGCTCGTGAAGGAGGATCCAATGTACGTGATCCAGTGCCTTACGGGAAACAGCATCGCGGCATCTCATCCGAGCGGATTCCATAGGATCGTTGCCGCGTAGAGGTGAGATCATGGCTAGGCTCGGCTGCAGCGAGATCAAGGATCTTGCTCGAGGTTTCGAGAAACAGCTACTGAGGTACGCAATCGCCAACGCGGTGAACAGAGCTCTGAAGAGCAACGATGTTGGTACGGCTCTGGCCGTTCTAAGCATCGCTGTCGAGAACGGTCTTCACGAGTTCGAGAAGCTTAAGGAAAGGCTAGAGGTCCTAGAGAGCCTACGGATATCGACGCAACGCGTTGCGTACTACATGCAGCGAGCCGTGGAAGCCTCTCAGAAGCTTCTCGAAGATGTTTCGGATGGTAAGCTGGATAAGGTTCACGAAGATCTGCAGAACGTTGCCAAGATACTCAACAACGTTACCTCGATCCTCGAAAACGATCTGAAGAGAGCCGAATCCCTGGGCATAAACATAGAGAACGTAAGGAAGCTTCGCGAACTCGTCGAGAAGGCGAAGAGCATCGCAAGAATGTGCGAATCGCTATCGAGGACCGCGAAGGACTTGGCAACGTTTGTCAACGAGTTCAGAAGGCTTTCAACTCTTGGAGAGGTGCGTAGCGTTGATGAAGCAGTACAGCGATTGCTAGACATCGTCAACGGTA
>JAMOOB010000295.1 GCA_027066265.1 Desulfurococcales archaeon | reverse complement strand
AGCATGTCTACGAGCGTCAGCCACGCGTTGTGAGCCATGTGGTAGATTATCGCGGCTAGACCTGCTCCGGATAGCCACATCATGGAGTAGAACACCGCGTTACATGCGTAGTACGCGGTGGTGGTGACGGTGAAGACGATCCTCTTCCACAGCGGTACACCGCTTAGGTACTGTAGTTGCCATGCGGGGTGCATCGCTACCCAAACGATCGACCCCACGACCACGCCCATCGTACCGAAGAGCGCGTAGGGGATTCCGCGAAAGATCAGCTCCTCGAAGAGCGGGAAGTAGAGAGCCGTCAGCACGAATGTTCTGAAAGCCTCTTCGTAGCTCAGCGAAGCGAGGGGTAGCACGCTGGTCTCGAACCGCTCCAAGGGTATGCCGATAGCCTTCTCGATGGCAGTCCTGACGATCGCCGGGATCAGCACCAGCGCTACGTAGTACGGAAAGTACTGGATTAGTGCGGAGAGGAGATCCGTTCCCATGAGCGCTGTAGCAGGTGCTACACCGATCATCGTCACTCACTCCTCACGAACATCGTGTAGGCGAAGCTAATAGCGCTGAAGATGCATATCATGGTCAGCGAAGCGTAGCGGAAGATCAGCGCTAGCCAGAAGCTCAGCATGAATACCGCCAAGCTCATCCAGCGCTCGTACTTCGGTGGCGGTGGCTTGCCGTAGCGGTTCATGTAGATCATGGAGTAGATCTGGTCTCCGAGCATGCACGCGAAGAGTGTCCACATCATTCCGTACCACAGCGTATAGTACTGAACGATCCATTCCCACGGAATGATCCAGGGCTTCGTGATGGCGATTATCAGTAGCTGACCGACGTTGATGCCCAGCAGATCTCCCAGCAACAGAATGATCATCATCGTAGACATGGCTTGGCTAACGAAGTTGCCGATCTTCTCGATCTTCTCAGCAAGCTCCTCGACATCCTCGACGCCGGGCAAGGATCCCCACCTTCAGCTCCTGGCTGTCAACGGACCGAAGAGCTCTCGGTAGATACGATACGTGTACTCCAGCGCTTCCGGCGGCACGACTCCGTAAGCTATCGCCGATGCAACGATGTTGTAGAGAACCCACCTCTCCCTATCCCTCAACGGCTTCAAAACCCCGTGCTCCTTGATGTAGGTTTCGAAGAACGGTCTGCCACGCTTGTACCTTCCCAGAAGCCTCCAGTAAGCCTCCCAGTATATCCTCCTAGCCTCTCTGTATAGAAGGGAGTCCTTGCCCGCCTTCGCGGCTTCGCTCATCAGCTCGTCGATGCCCCAGCAATTCTCGTAGGGATACCCCTCTTCCCTCCACCGCGGGTTCGGCGGAAGATCCTTTCGGCAAATGATGACCTCTACAGCTTCCTCTACGGCGTTGAGCAACCTCTTGACGGTCTTCGCTACCTTGGTCAGCTTCCCAACCTTCACGAACCTAAGCAAGTTCGCCCCGGAGAAGCGAAGAGAAGCGAAGGCAAAAACGGTTTCGGTTTAGAACGAGGCTGGCAACAGGGGCTAGACTACGATGCCGAACCTCTCTGCGAGCCACTTCCAGTCTCCTTTACGCTTCTCGAGCTCGTCGATGATGTCC
>JAMOOB010000294.1 GCA_027066265.1 Desulfurococcales archaeon | reverse complement strand
AAAGGTATACACATTCTATCTAAGGAAAGGAGTGCTATTCCACGACGGTACGCCCTTCAATGCTACGGCAGTCGTAATGTCGTGGGAACGATTCATGTACATCTACAACAAGACAGGTGAAGGATCTGGATGGCTATTCGCCGACATAGTTGAGAAAGTTGAGAAGGTGGATGACTACACCGTGAGGTTCATACTCGAGAAACCTGTTCCAGACTTCCTAGAAAGGTTAGCAGCTCTGTGGGGCTTCTACATAGTTAGTCCTAGCTGTATACTGAAGCATCGAACTCCCGACGATCCATGGGCGTTGAAGTGGTTCCACGAACATGAATGTGGTACGGGTCCGTACAAACTCGTTGCATGGGAACATCACCAGTACATAATCTTGGAGAAGTTCGATAAGTATTGGCGTGGATGGAGCGGTAAACCGAAAGGATACATCTGCAAGGTCGTTATAAAGGAGATCACCGAGACCGCCACTCTAAGAATGGCATTGCTTAGAGGAGAGATCGATATGGTGCTGGGAGGCACTACCTACGAGGATATTCCACTGTTTAAGCAGAGGAAGGATATCGTTGTATACGAGAATCCGAGCTTCAACGTGCTCTACGTCTTCTTCAATACGAAGAAGTGGCCTTTGAACGATGTAAGAGTACGTAAAGCGCTTAGCTACGCTGTCAACTACGAAGAGCTTGTAAGAGTTGTGCTTCTAGGTCACGGAGAACCGATGAGAGGGCCTCTACCCAAGACAATGCCTGGATGGGATCCAAACGTACCTACGTATACGTACAACCCAGATAAGGCGGTCGAGTTACTGAAGGAAGCAGGTTTGACTGGTAAGACGATAAAGCTCGTGTACGCCTACGTACAAGGCGACGAAACCGAGAAGAGAGTTGGAGAGCTTCTCAAGCACTACTTCGAAGAGATTGGTAAGAAGGCCGGTGTCAACATAGAGGTTGAGTTAAGACCAATGACGTGGGACACCCTATACAACGCCGTGATGGGTAGCGAACCCGAGAAGGCACCCGATATGGCAGCTCTGTACTGGTGGCCCGACTACGTGGATCCAGTAGACTACTTCTATCCGATGTTCCATAGCGAGGGGAGCTACAACTTTGCGCACCTTAGCGATCCAAAGCTCGATAAAATGATAGAGCAAGCGATGACGGAGCTCAACGAGACTAAGAGAGCGGAGCTCATAAAGCAAATCCAGCGTAGGATTGTAGAGCTAGCACCAGCGATCTTCTGCTTCGAGCTACATCAAATCGATGTTGCTAGAGCTAATGTACACGGATACGTATACAACCCGCTGTTCATACTAACCGTGAACGCTTACGATATGTGGAAAGAAACCTAAGCGAATCGAGATTATACGGATTTGCGTAGTAAGGAAGTGCTAGGTATACATAATGTTTTTTCCTTCTGGTACAGTCTCGCGTCTTTCGTGTTCAATACCACCCTCTAGCAAGTCTGCAATCGCCTTTGCTACGTCCTCGGGATACTTATTGAATAGTATCTTAACTAGGTCTAACCTCGAATCCGGATCCGAAAGCACGTCGTTCAAAATCTTGTGTATAGCTAGACTGAGTAGGAACTCTATGTACTCGCTATCGCTTTCGAATGATAGACCCGCGAATTTATCTACGATCAACCTAATAGCGTTGAGTTTCCTAATCATATCGTTCGAGAGATGTATGCAGCTCTCCATACTGTATCAAGAATGTTGGTAGTACTGCAAGTAAAAATAGTTAGTTCGCGGAGCTAGGCTACGGAAAAGCTGAGGATGCAACGATGTGACGCAAGACATCTCTTATGCTAACGATACCGATAGGTCTACCTTGTTCGTCGACTACCGGTATGTGACGGATCCAGTTCTCGATCATCTTGTTTGCTATGCTTGCAATGCTATCGCTTTCGTGAGCCACTACGAGCTTCGTCGTCATGACTTCCTTCACTGGAACATCTAGAGACTTACCTTCGGCTACGAGCTTAACGAGATCGCGCTCGGTGAATATTCCAACGAGCTTACCACTCTCGTCGACTACGAGAACACTTCCAACGTTGCGTTCTCTCATGAGTTCAACAACGTGCTTTACCGATGTATCGGGTTTTGCTGTAACCAAGCTCTTAGTCATTATATCCCTTACTGTGCCGAGAGGCATTCTATCACCAACACTACTCCCTAACTCAACGTATTAAGCCTATCATCTACGCTTACACTTCTGGAGAGCAAAGTTCGTGGTGATGATGTATGGAGCTTGAATGGAGTGTAGAACGTATTGAAGAGCTTTTGAAAAGACTTCGAACAAGGTATAGATTGAATGCCAGCAATTTCGTAGCATGGAAACTCGTACTGGATGGAGCCAACGATTTCGAGATTCTAGTAGCTACTATTCTTAGCCAAAACACTAGCGATAGGAACGCTCTTCGTGCATTCGAAAATCTTAGGAAGGTTCTAGGAACTATCACTCCCGAAACCGTTGTTCGCAGCGATCGCTACGTTATTGAGAAAGCAATAGCGGTTGCAGGTCTGCAACGAAGGAAGACGGAAGCGATAATCAAGCTCGCGCATACATTGATGATGTACGGAGATAGGTTTTTCGAAGAGTTGCGCTCCATGGACGTCGAAGAAGCACGACGCAGACTGCTATCACTTCCCGGCGTAGGTATGAAGACAGCTGATGTGTATCTCCTGATGAAGCTGGGTAAAGCTACCTACCCCATAGATACGCACAATATGCGCGTACTCAAGAGGTTAGGCATTGCTAGCTGTAGCGATGGATACGAGGATATTCGTAGAAAGGTCTTGCGCCTCGTGAGGGAGCCAAGCATTCTTCGGGAGATGCATATGCTGATAATACAGCATGGTCGAGAAACCTGCAGAGCTAGGAATCCAGCATGCTCTAGCTGTATTGTTAAAGATCTTTGTGCACGGGTAACGTGTGTATAAGGCTCAGAGGAGAGCCCTACATCACGCAATCAGCTTTGCTACATATCATCATAGCTCCTCCTTCACTTTCTCAACCACTCTAATACTCCTTATTTCTGTGTATGGGTACTGACCGCGTTCATCCTTCTCGTATTTCTTCACCATATCCCACACGTTGAGCAAAGCTATTGCTACACCCATCAATGCCTCCATCTCTACACCAGTACGATCGCGTGCCTTTACGGATACCTCGATGCAGAGCTCATCTTCGTGAAGCTCTATCCTCGTATCGATGTGATCTATTCTTATGGGGTGGCAGAACGGTAGTAGTTCCCACGTACGTTTAACGGCGTTCATAGCTACGATAGAGCTCACCGTTATCACATCGCCTTTCTCTACATTGCCATGTTTAATCCTATCCATGGTTTCGCGACGAAGTTTTATGCAACCCCTCGCTGAAGCTCTACGAAGTACTTCGTGCTTCTCGCTTACGTCCACCATCCTAACCATGTTCCTCACCTAGACGAACTCTATAGCAACGGTACTAAGCTTCTTCGATACCGTGAGTAAGTCGTAGTCTTCGAATCTATTGATCCAATCACATATGAGCTCGTAATCCTCTGGAGACAGTGGAGCTTTGCGATACATGCAAAGGGTCGATGTTCGAGACACGATAGCGATTCCGAGACCTCCCTCAGACACGATCGAGAGAAATACCCGTAGATCGTTTCGCGAAGGCAAAGCGAAACCAGCGGGATGAGTATGTGCAGAGAATATCACCATTCTCGAAGGTATCGGCATTGGCACGTGATCTCGGAATCCTTCCATTGTAACTATGCGACAATCATCTAGAATGTGAAGAGCATACTCACGATCTTCGAATAAGTACTTGGACAAAACTCGTCGAACTTCTTTACATAGCATTCGTGAAACCCTTACATACGCATCGAAACGATCCTCTATGCATCCTTCAACGACATCTACGTAGGGATAGAGTTCGCGCAACCTATCAATAGATCCTCTACGGATACCTATGCGAAGGACTGGTTCGTCACCACGGTACACGATCTGCATACCACAAATATCGAAGTCTAGGGGTATCTCTTCAACGAGGTACTCCAGATCGAGAATTGATGTGAGTTGTCTACACAGAGTCTCTAGGCGTGGATCCTTGACTAGCTCGACTCTCTTCCACAAAGCGTTTCACCAGCAGCCTAAGGAGTTCATTGGCACAGCTTGATAGATCGAGACACTTACTGTGTAGATCAGACAAAAGCTCTAGGTAGGGTTTGCACGACGAAGGTACTACGTTGAGATCTGGTGGAAGATCGATGCACGCAATGCTTGCAAGAGATTTCAGTACTTGTAGTGTTGATATCAGATCGCTGCAGTTCTGATCTATTACAAGGGATCTCACGAACTTAGCGTATCGCACTAGCTCGGAATGCATATTCTTTTCAATCATGTACCTACAGACCTCGTAGTCCTTGATTGCGGAGCACGCTAAGTATATAGACTCGGCGTAGAGATCGAAACCTAGCTTTGTTGCAAGGTCGCTGTCTATCTCGATGATGTAGCTCGCAATCGAACCGTGAAGAATGCTGTGCACAGCTTCGTGGAGAAGGAGTGCCTCAATTATTTCAGGATCGAGATCTCTGCATCGTTCGTAGTCTACGTGTATCCTAGGCCATCCACGCCATGCTTCGTGAAGAGTCGTGAAATCTCCAACAACCACTACACCAAGCTCGAGAGCTTCCATCTCTAAGAACATACGTTTCTCGAGGGATGATGCATAGACGTAGACTTCAACGAGTAGGGGTCCATCGCCAGCATTTCGGTAGAAGGTTTCGAGAGTGCGTTGAACAAAGTCAACGAATTCGTCCGGAACCCTACCGACGGTATGGATAACGACCTTGGTCATCGTCGACACCATGGTGTGGCTCAGGCAGCCGTTGAATTCCTCATACGTACTTCGGTGCCCGGAGTCTCCATCATCGCCATCCGCATGGGAACCCTTGTCATCATCTATCAGGGGGAGGAAGACTCTTCATCCATTCTAATCGAGTTTGTGAAGAGGTTAAGAGTCTTGATGTCGTAGCGTAAGCTGGGCATTGCTATGCCCGCCGTGTGGGGTACGCAGGAGTACGATCCTCATCGATTTCTCGAGCTACTCGACTGGGTTATGAAGCGAAGGATTAGCTACGTGTTCTTAAAACTCGTGGCTGGAGCTTCGCATCCAGTGAAGGAACTCTCCGAAGCGTTATCGATATTTAAGCGTGTGTACGACGACGATAAAACTCGCGTGAAGAAATCTGTTGTCATTGAGGTTTGTAGCGGGAAACGTGGACTCGTAGCAGCTCTATGCGCATTGTTTCTAAGGAACGTGACTGGTGTTGCTGTAGATGTTGTGAGCGATGCCGTGGAACCGCTTAAGGAACTAAGTTCGGTACTTGGTTCGAAGCTAAGGCTCTTCATGGGAATCGATGTGTATAGCGATGAATTCGCTAAGTTGGTGGAATCCCTTCGTAGAGAGTTCGAGTACGTCGTGATGGTGGCCATACATAGCTGTAGAACGCTCGCTGTTCGTATAATGGAGATCTTCAAGAGATGTCAATGCGATAAACTCATTCTAGTTCCTTGCTGTGCGCATCCTTCATGGGCTAGGAAAACCGTTGGCGTTGAGATTCATGGGTACTGGGACTGGATATACGCGTTATGGAAATACGCTACGGAAGTTCTTCAACTCCCAGCACGTGTAGAGATAGAGCATGCCATGCTTTCGAACGCTAATGCCGTGATAGTGATCGAGTGACTTATGTTACGGGAAGCTTCGGTAGTCTAACACCTCTCTGACCCTGATACCTTCCGCTGTAAGGCTTCATGATAGGGCTGGTAACCTTGGAGAATACTACGTGGAGAAACCTTGTGTATGCACGTAGCTTTACCGGGAACGTAGATCCTTGTACTTCTACCGTTATCTGACCTTCGAAACCTCCGTCGATGATCGTTGGCGGTATGAAGAGGCCGAGCCTTGCAAATGTAGAGCGTAGCTCTACGAAAGCCATGAGTTCGGGAGGTACCTTTAGGTACTCGATCGTAGTGAGGAGGTACTTGCGGTACGGATGTATGACGAACTCGTCAGCTTTCCAGCAACGGTAGTACCTCGATAGATCTACGTCTTCGTTGTAGGGATCGAGAACTTCGTTGGTATCCAGAAGCTCGCAAACCTCGTTGCCTAGTCTGAGATCGAGACCGTTCTCGCGAACAATCTCTTCGCTGAAAGGCTCTACGATTAGTCTTCCGCTTCGAATGTAGTTCCATAGATCGAAGTCGGAGAGAATCATTGTTGATCGCCTACGTCCTCACAAGCATTGTTGTTGTGACCACGATTATTAGTAGTGAGGCTACATACAGCGCTACACAATGTTTCGAAGAAAAAAGAATCGGCAAGTATCTCCAAGGATCTCGATGCCTTCAGTGCAGCGATGCTGTGCGTATTCGAAAAGTTTTGTAAGGTTCTGAAGCGATGAGAATACGAATACGATGCTCTTCTTAGCGATTCGAACTGCTTCGTTGAGGAAATCGATCGCTATCTCTATACCTTCGGAACCTCCGCTCCACGAAGGATGTTCAACGCTGTCGTTGCTTGTCGGTATGTATGGAGGGTTGAAGAATGCTACATCAATGCTTTTACTGCGTATGCATGCAGCGGAATGAGATTGGACCACATCTATCAATGCATCGAGACCGTGTTTTCTGACGTTGATGTACGTAGACTTCACAGCGCACGGAGAGATGTCTATAGCTATCGCGTAGCTAAGGAAACCTCTTCGAGTAAGCTCTATCGTAATGAAACCAGAGCCACACCCTATCTCAACTCCGTGAACGAAACCCTTGGCGAAACTCATCAACACGTCTATGCAAGCTTCAAGAAGAACGTAACTATCGTCGCTGGGTCTGTAGGTATCCCCTACTATCACGAGTTCGATGCCAGGATACGAGATCTCTTCAAAGCTTTGGGTATGGCATTCGTAGATCTTCATATGCATCACCGAAACCACTTATCTACTCTGACAAAGGTAGTGAATAGCTCGGTGATGCTGACATGAGGATTCTCGTGATACATCCTCACCTAGATGTTAGGGGTGGTTCTGAGCGTTTGACGAAAATCCTATGCGATGGATTGACGATGATGGGCGTAGAGATAAAGATTGTGACATCGAGGATCGACGAGGTATGGTTCTCGAAGTACGTTAATAGAGTGGAGTTCCTCAGAGCGAAACCTGACTTCGATGCTGTGGTAAACGAGATAGCAGAGATAGCTAGAAAGGTTGAGCCCGATGCTGTTGTGGCGATGGTGCAAGAACCGTTTCTATGCTATGCAGCTAAGAAAGGTGCTGGAACGAAAGTTCCCTGCATCATGTACGTACACTTCCCTCTCGATGAAGAGATTGAGAGTGAGAATCTCGAGGAATACCATAGGCACTACAGGTTCCCCGAGATCGCGTCTAAGTATCTAAGCTACGTGGATGCCGTCGTAGTCAACTCCATTCGAACAAGAATTGCAACCAAGTTTGTGTGGGGTGTGGATGCAGAGGTTGTGTATCCATGCATAGACGATGTGTTCGTGCATCCAGAACCCGAGAAGAAGGTTCGCGAACCAGCTATCCTATACGTAGGTAGGTTCGTAGCGCTGAAACGACAAGACTTTCTACTCCTAGCATTCAAGGAATTGAAGAAACATGTTCCTAACGCAAGACTAGTTCTTGCAGGTTTCGTAGATCCTAGGCATAGAGAGTATTACGAGCATGTCAAAGAGCTTGTAGATAATGCTAGGGATGAATTGAAGGATGTTGAACTCGTAGCGAATCCCAGCGATGAGGAATTGGTTGAGCTTTACAAGGAGGCTAAAGTCTATGCACATCCAAGGATAGGAGAACACTTCGGTATGGCTCCAATCGAAGCTATGTCGCTTGGAGGTATCGTAGTTATAAGAGCTCCTACAGGGCTTAGCGAGGTTGTTGAAAATGGTGTGGAAGCACATGTAACGAGAAGCGATCAACAGTTCGTACAGACGATTAAGAAGGTGCTTAGAATGGATTACGATGAATGGGTTAAGTACTTCGATCGACGAACGACGTTGGCGAAGAAATTCAATGCTAAAAAGTTCGGAACGGAAATGATCGAAGTTATTAAGAAGGTTATCCAGAAGTTGAAGAGTTAAGGATTCTCTTTCCTGCTTCGGTTACTCTCAGAATGTTTCTGCCTTCAGCTTGTACGTAGCTAAGGAAACCGCTTTCTATCAATCGATGAACTCTTCTCCATACGGTGGACTTGCTGAGACCTAGTCTTCGAGCAAGTTCGCTAATAGTGTTGACTCCTTCGTTGACCAAGCGGAGAATAGCGAGATCTCGTTCGTCTAGGTTCGCTGTAGGGGGTCTAGTGCTTGGATAGAATGCGCTGCTGGAATGCGATGATGTTGATCTTCTCTTTAAGATTGCTGCTAAAGCTCCTGCGATGGCCCCGATGATCATCCCTATAGCTATGTATAGGACAGGATTGGTGCTACCTTCCTCACTAACAGAGGTTGTGGTACTAATCGATGTTGTTGGGCTGGTGTGG
>JAMOOB010000293.1 GCA_027066265.1 Desulfurococcales archaeon | reverse complement strand
TCCTGACGTATATCTCAACACCGCTCCACGTAACGAAGATCACGACGTCTATACCCACAAACTCGTCGAAGCCGCTCGGAGCAGCCATAGCCCTCATCCCCACCACGTCTCAATTCCTTCGATTTGGCATGTATATACATACATATATACATATGCATATGTATATACTGTACTACTCCCACCATTCATGATCCATCACCCCATGCAAGATCCTCTTCAATGCCTCGATAAACCTGGTGTTGATGCAGAATAAGGCTCTTGGTCGTTCGCGAACCCTATCGAGATAGCCGTCCTCGGCAAGCTTCCTGATTACGCGCTCCATCGTCGTTCTAGCGATGTCTTGATACATCGGCTCGCGTTTGATCCAGCTGAATATGCCTTCGTACGTGAAGCACCTACTGGTGTTGTTGTACTGCCTCCTTCTCCATTCTAGGAACTTCGCAATTATGATGATGTAGGAATCTGGGTATCTATACCCCCTCCCCATCCCGAGGTGCACCTCCCTCCATTCCTGCGGGGGTCTGCATATGTTCGGGTGCACCAGAACCAGTCTCAGCTTCTTCGGGATGATGCTGCTCAACATCTTCGAGGTCCACACCGTGAAGCGCGTTCTCGAGTAGCGTAATGGCTTCGCTGATACCGACGTAGATATCGTTCATCAGCCTACGAAGGCTCCTGGTATCGAGGTGCAGCTCCATGTTCCCGTACTGAACCACAACACGGTCGTTCGCGATGGCAACGACGTTCCTAGTTCTATTCACCTTCGCAAGCAGGGCACGCAGCTTCTTCAACGCGTTGTTAACGTGCTTCACCTTGATGGACATTGCCTTGGGAAGTGCTCTGCGGGGCACCTTGATGATGACCTGCGGATTATTCACCTCGATCCTGGTTCCATAGCTGAGCTCAACGTTCATACCCATGACGACGGCGCATCCAATCCTAATCAGGTCCCTGATTACATCGGATCGATTGGAGTAGAACGGCATTCTTCGCCAAGCCTCCTTGATCAGGTTATGCAGATTATCATCGATCCTAAGCGTAAGGAACCGCTCGTACCTAGCCAAACGCTATCACCTCACAGCTTGGCGATCCTGATCCTCACGCGATCCTTGTGCTTCAGGTTCAGCTTCCTAGCGATTGAATGGGGTATCTTGATGATGTAGTCCACGTTACCGCGCCTATCCTTCCTACACACATAAACGAAAGAATCGAATTCCTCCCACAACGCTGGTACCCATCGAAGGGTACCCAAAAACTTATTTTTACGCACGGAGGTAGGTAACACCAGGGATATCTATGCAGATTGTCAAGACGTCTCGTGGATACCAGATCATTCTCGATGAAGATGATATTTTTGGTGTTCAGGTCGTCTCGGTTAAGCTACGAAAATCGCTTGTTAGTAAACTCGATTTCTATGTCAGGAAGTTCGGATTGTCTAGCAGATCAGAACTAATCCGATTAATGATTATGTACATCATGGACAGAGAACAGGAATTCGAAGAATTCGTGAAGAAGATCATCAGGGGATAGATCATGCCAATCATATTCAAGTGCTCTCGCTGTGGGGCTGTTCTTGCTATAATTCATCG
>JAMOOB010000292.1 GCA_027066265.1 Desulfurococcales archaeon | reverse complement strand
TAGACTACGCTCTATGGAGATGGAATGCACCTGCAAGGTACAGAACCTTGATGGCTAAGAAGTTCGGTGTGGTTGAGCAGGTAGATGATTGGAGACGAGCGTTCTCAGCCATGGCGGAGCCCAGGATCGTCGAGGTTCGTCGTGGTGAGAACAGTCTTAGGGTTTGTCTAGATCGTGCGCTCGGTACCGAGTTCCTAGATGCTCAGATAACGGTGTTGAACCCAGCTAGTCGTAGGATCGAGAACGGTTCTACGATCCTCGAGTGGAGCAACGCCGTGGTTAGGATCGTGGGTAGCTGTATCGAGGTTACCTACACCGAGCCTAGAGGCGTTGAGCGCGCTATAGATGTTCTCAAGGCTTACTACCGCTACGTACTGTGCGTAGGTTGTCGTGCATGCGAAGCCAACTGTCCGTTCGAGATCTTCAGGGTTGAGGAAGTTGATGGTAGGAGGATTCCGAGGGTTAGCGAACCGTCGAAGTGCATAGGCTGCAAGATGTGTCTATACAACTGTCCCGTAGCCGAGGTCTACGTAGAGCACGTAGTAGCTCCGCTCATCTTCGACGATGCCGAGGCTTGGAGGAGGAAGACTAGGGAACACCATCAAGAGGTTCTGAAGAAGATCAAGAAGCTATTGAAGCAGTTGAAGCCAGAGATCGCGCAACCACGAACGGAACCACCTAAGGAGTACGCTGCAACGATGAACTTCTTCGATATGCTCGAATCCTCGAGCTAAGGTACTCGATCCGTAACAACCCTGTAGTAACCCGTTCTCCTACCCTCTTCCTCGTAGATCCTCCTCAAAGTCCATCCCTTCACCATCGCTGCGTAGAGATGCAGTTTCCAAGCTTCTCGATACTCACCGTACTCACGAACAACCTTCCTAGCGAGTTCGAGAAACTCGTTAGCTTCCTCCAACGTAAAGGTCTCGGGATCCTTCTCTATGTATCTAAAGATCTTCTCCCACTCCTCCTTCGTCAACGGGTTCGCTAGCACGAGCCTACTAAGACCCCGTACCTCGGCTAGCAGAACGTCTCTGGATTTCGAAGGTATCGCTCCTTCGCTAGCTAGGTACTCAACGAAGAACTCGTGATAACTCGTGAAAGCTTCGACCATTCTAACGAGCCTAGATTCAACGCGTTCCAGTCTCCTATTCATGGATTCGAGAATCTCTCTATGTTCGCGAAGCTCTTTCTCTATAGCACCCAGCCTCTCATCGTGTTTCGCTAGAAGTCTATCGTGATCTCCAAGCTTCCTCTCTATGGATTCGAATCTCTTATCGCATTCAAGTAGTTTTCGTTCAATGGATTCGAATCTTTTATCGTGTTCTAACAGCTTTGCTTCGATTGCCTCGAATCTCTTGTCGTGCTCCAACAACTTCCTTTCTATTTCTTCGAATCTCCTATCGTGTTCCTCTAACTTCTTCTCTATTGCTTCGAAACGCTTATCGTGCTCAACAAGCTTCTTCTCAATCGCTTCCAAACGTTTATCGTGTTCTTCGAGTTTCTGTTCAATCCTAGTAAACTTCTTGCCGAGCCAGTAAGCTAGGGTAGCGATCGATCCTCCTACCGTGGCTATCGTTGTGACGACGTT
>JAMOOB010000291.1 GCA_027066265.1 Desulfurococcales archaeon | reverse complement strand
GATACCGAACCTATGGCTAATGGCGGACAGGACCCTTCTAGTCTCCTTCAACTCTTCCTCAACCCTAGCCATCCTCTCCTCAAGCCTAATCACCCTCTCTTCCAACTTTGCGAATCTTTCTTCGAGTTGTGCAAACCTTTCCTCGAGCTTGATAACCCTCTCTTCTAGCTGTGCGAATCTCTCTTCAAGCTTTGCAAATCTTTCTTCTAGCTTCTGTTGACGTTCTTCGAGTTTCTGCTGTCTCTCCATGAGCTCTCTAAACGCTTCTTCAAGCTTTGCAAACCTTTCCTCTAACTGCGCGAATCTCTCTTCCAACCTCAGCTGTCTTTCCTCTAATCTTTGCTGTCTCTCAGCAAGCTCTCTGAATGCTTCCTCGAGCCTTAGCTGCCTCTCCTCGATCCTAGTAATCCTATCGAGAATCTCCCTAAACCCTAGCAAACCCATCAAAGCATAGCGAAACTCTCTATCGCTCTCGATGAGCCGTATGATCTCTTCCCTTAACCTAGCGCTCACCGCGGTATCCCTCCACATCTTCGAATAGCTAGAGGTGTTTATATCTAGTGCCAGCGTTCTTCGCAACGATGTTCGGAGATCTTCGTGGTGAAGTGCTTAGCTCGTAGACAGAACCTTTCTAAGTACGTTGGCTAGCTCTTCCCTCTTAACACGGATCAGGTTCTCTATCCCTAGGTCAAGACCTTCGTTATCTTCGTGAACAACGAATATCCTTACATCGGCACGCTGGTAGCCCGGAACATCGTTTTCGCTATCCCCGAAGTACGCAATGGGTTTCTCGATGAGGCCTAGCCTCAGTAGTTGATCCAGTGCGATACCCTTGTCCACTCTATCGATGTAGATATCGACGAAGGGTCTCTCAACGTATCTAATCACTGGGTACCTACCCTCGATAACATCGACGAACTTCCTAACCTCTTCAGGCATGGATGGGTACCTACCTCTCCAATCGATGCATATCCCAGCAACGAGGTTTCCAACCCTCTTGATCTCCAGGAATATTCCTAGCTCGTTGCAGAGCTTCTTCGCTGGCTCAACAACTTCTTCAACGAAGTTCTGCTGCTTTTCGAAGAGGTTTGTGGGTACCAGTACGTAGCTCGATCCCTTTACACGTATCTCGAAACCGTTGCTACATACCCATGCATGTGCGAAGGGTGTTCGTGGAAGGATGAAGCTGCAGTCCTTGGTTGTTGCGATCACTACCTTCCTAACCTTGGCAAGCTCTTCGAGAACCTCTCGCAGTGGTTGAGGTATGTAGGAAGCGCTTCTATCTACGTTCATTGGCGCCAGCGTTCCGTCGTAGTCGAAGACGTAGGTACGTACTTCAGCGAGCAATTCTAGGGATTTCACGGCTCTCCACCATACCAACATCTTCCTCGGCTCCGTACAGCTTCTTCATGCGTTCCACGAGTCTCGAGGTTATGACGCTCATCAGGAACTTCTTGGCTCGCTCCCTAGCGTTCCTACCCATCCAATCCCTTGTAGTCTCGTCGTCCAGAAGCTTCTCCAGCGCCTGCACGGCTCCATCGATATCGTTGGGACCCCTAACGTGGATACCATCTACTCCGTGCCTAACGACC
>JAMOOB010000290.1 GCA_027066265.1 Desulfurococcales archaeon | reverse complement strand
CAACCTTTGCCTTGTTGTAGAAGTTTTCCTGGATCCAAACTATCTTCGCGTAGATGTCTTCGAGCGGAACTCCGTTCTCCCTAAGCTCGTGAGCATTTAGGTACCCCGCAATGTATGCGTTACCATGTACCTCCAATGGATACTGTGGATAGTACGTGTTGATACCCAGTCTGCCGGCGATGATTACGTCGTTCTCTATCGTTATCAGTCCAGCGAAGACTAGCGGGCTTAGAGCTATTAGTAACGGTATGATTGGAAGTAACCACTTCCTCATGGCCGCACCCCAACCGAGAACGATTATAAAGCTAATAAACGTGCTACGTGCGTGGGGAGACCCATGAAAACTCGATACCTATCCCTAGTATTGCTCGTTGTACTATCTCTAGCGTTTTCGGAAACTGTAATCGCCGAGAGAGTCTACGTCTTCGACATCAGCGTAGCTGAGGGAGGTACGATAGTTAACGTGACGATGGATAGACTATCGATAACGGGGTACAACGGAACTAGGTTGCTGGTTACGGACTTCATAGAGGGAGTAACCTCCAACGCAAAGCTCTACGACTTCGGAACCGAGGTTGTGCCATACGCGAGAGCCGGAAACATTGTTGTTGGAAGGCTCGGGAATAGCAACGGATTCATCTTCAACAGTAGTCATGCGCTGAAGATCGCTGAAGCCCCCTGCTACGACGTTGTCAAGAACGATACATACTACTACGCTGTGTGCGGAAGCTATTTGCTGAAGTTTGATGATGATCTCAACGTTTTCGAGGTCAAGAAGATTTCAGGCGCGACTCTCAGCGGAGTTGCGATCGTTAACAACGAGATCGTTCTGGTCGGCACATTGAACGGTGATACTGGGCTGATAGTAATCGTAACACCATCGACAATCAAGGCCTATACCGTCGAAGCACCGTCATACCTAAGCGACGTATGTATCTACAAAAACATGATATATGCTGTGGGTGGCTCCGGAGATGATGTGTTGCTGATAGCTGTCGATCCGGCGAGCCTAGGCATTGTATTGACCAAGGTTATTGCTCCAAAGTCTCCAACATACGTAAGCGGTTGCGTTGCTAGCGATACGGATCTATGGATAGTTGCACAGATCGATTCATATCTAGCGAACACTGGGGGTCGAGATATTCTATTGATAAGGATAGTAGATTCGACGGTGTACGGATTCGTGCTGGGATCCCCAAGTAATGACCTTGCATACAGGAAGATGGGGCTATGGATGAACGG
Organism: Desulfurococcales archaeon; assembly: GCA_027066265.1. Lineage (GTDB taxonomy): Archaea > Thermoproteota > Thermoprotei_A > Sulfolobales > Ignisphaeraceae > JAADCV01. The sequence goes on along the minus strand of JAMOOB010000290.1, from coordinate 356 downwards.
AACCGAGATCTGTCTAACCTTCACAACCTACGAGAAGCCCAATGCTCCGAACATATTCGTTGGATGTCTACCAGCCGTAGCCGAAGCAATTTACCTTGTTAACGAGGATAGCTACTATGTGTTTACACCTACCGACCTAACATACGTTGGTAGCGTAACGGTTTCCGAAGCAAACATAGGAGTGTCGAGCACAAGCGTTGCAACGCAACTCGTTGCTCCAGCAATATTCACTGCTTTGATCAGGAACTACTACGTTTATACTGTAGGGACGCCACCATCCAATGCAACAACTACCACAGCGATCGTAGGGGGATGGCCACTAATCCAGGGATGGGAGTTGGATAGAAGTTCCCAGA
>JAMOOB010000289.1 GCA_027066265.1 Desulfurococcales archaeon | reverse complement strand
CGTATCCGTAGTTCCTCAGCTTATCCAGGAAGAGTCTGTGTCCTTCAACGCCGAGAATGAGGTCGACCGCCTGAATGATGCATCGAGGCTCTCTCCTCATGAACCAACTATATCGTGGACATTGCGTTATTTCGGTGACGCTGATAACGTTCGGGTTGGTTCTTGGATACCTCGTCTCGAAGAACGTTTCGCAAACTATATCGTCGAACAACCTGCGAAGGATATCTACACGACTCAGGATCATCTCGGATACCGTGCTCAGGAACTGTTAAGAGAAAAATGAGTGTGTAGACCGACCCGAATCTTTCGCCCGTTACGTGAGAATATCGTAGAGCTTCTCCGGATCCTCACCCTCGAGAATCCTCCTAGCTATATCTATCAGTACCTGCTTGCACCTCGACCTCCTTAGATGAGTCAATAGCTTCTGGCGCGATGAAAACGTTTTTCCACATATTGGGCATCTATTGTTTCTTATGGCGCTCAGCCATCGATCGAAGAACTTTCGGTATTGTTTAACGATCCTTGCACACTTCTTCATCTCGTATCCTTTCAACAGTTTCAGAATAAACTCCTCGTTGCGAAGAGAGAGCTCGGTCATTGTCTTTGCACCTCAACAAAGTGTTGCATTGTTTTGTTGCAAGTAGGTATGGTTATGGATAGAACACTAGATAGAACAATCAATAGTGTTGCGATTTCCTTGATCGTCTTCGCATCATTGGTATAGGTAGGTATTAGCCGTACGAAGCTTGTTGCTATCATAGCCATAGCCGCAGACAAGTACCTAGTGTATGCTCTTGGACACGCACTTGCGAAGAACACTAGAATTGCTATCCCTGTACATACGAGGGATAGAATAGCGAACGACGTAGCGTTTCTGAGGAATATCGTTACGAAAATGATCGTTGCAATCAGTATAGGGTCGATCAATTCAGGGTTCTTAAGAATTGATCGAAGCTTCGTTATCACTCAATATCACCAAGACACAGATGTTGATTAGGGTATAATATGCTTTGCGGGTGTATATACACCGATAATTATATATTATTTTGTTTCTCTCTATAGCGGAGAAAATACGCCAGATTGAGAACTGAACGTATTGCTTCAATTGCTTCTTGTCTACCAAGACAAAGACCAGCGAAAGAGCCACGAAGATAGATTATACAAATGGCATCTACAGCTTTAGTAGCTTTATCAATTGCTATGCAAGCACCCATTCTAACGAAACGATAGAGATGAAGTCGTTTAGAAGCAAAGAGTTCGACTAAGGTAGTTGCGAAACTGTTGATGGCTCGCGGTGGTCGAGTGTAGTATTCGTAAATAATGATATACTTATCGGTTTCGAAAATCTTGCGAAGAGCTTCACCGCGACCAACTTTCATTTAGTTCACCTAAACGAGACAATGCCGCATTTATATAGCGTTGCCATGAGAGCGGTTCGGACTATTCTAATCGCTTGCTCTCTCAATCTTTCCTCGCGTTGCGTGGGATACATTACAAAGTACGCTTCTCTGAGGATATATCGTGCATTGCGCTTCATCCAGTCAAGCACTATATCGTACAAGTAGTCAGATTGTGTTAGATCCGGCAATGGTATGTCGCGAAATTCCTTTTCGAGAATCTCCTTCACGAAGTCGCGATAAATATTCTTGATGTATGGAATGGCACGGCTAAGTGCTACAACCTCTTCTTCTAACCGTTTTACTATGTATTCTCTTACATCCAGCTTTGGGTTCATCATCTCGAATTGCGTTAGGGTCAGCAAAAGGGTCTCGACGTAGTTCTTGCCATGAATCAGATTCATTTACTTTCACCCTTCTCTTCTTCAACTTCTTCTTTCTCTTCCTCGGATAGCTCTTCTAATCCCTTCTCTACCTTCTCAATGAGACGGGCAACCTTCAGCTCCTCGATCTTTGGATGGAGCTCCAGCATCTTTTCAACGACGCTAATCCTCTGTAATCCTGTTGATCTGCGGATCTCTATCATTCGTTCCCACAGAGATTGCGGCATCTTGACGACGGGAGGCATGACATCAACAGCAAGAATATTTTTCTCTCTGCGTCTCTTCGAGGTATAGTCATCGTAGAGGTAGAACTTGAATACGTTAAGAACGACCCCCTGGATGTCGACTTCTTTTGCTTCTATGACGAGATCGGTTATCTCTCTGAGCCTCGCTGGAATGGACGTGAAGTTTCGTGCAGTGATGATGAGTGTTCCGCACCAATCCTTCAACTGGTCAAGGATGGAAAATAGGTAGGCCCAGAAGTGTTGGCCTAGAAAGATCCAGTACTTCGAGATCTGTGCACCGACGTCGTCGAGGATTATGAACGGTACCCATATCCTCTTCTCAATAATGTTCTTGACAGCCTTGACGAAGTCATTCGCAGAGAAGAAGGTTAGCGAAGCTACTAGATCGATAGATGTTTTCGGATCCATGCCACAGATCCTCATCGCTCCGTAGGCCGAGATCGTTGCATACGTAGTTTTTCCGGATCCTCCTAGACCAACTATGGAAACCGTTACATGTTTCCATAGGTTGCGTATCTTTCTAAGCATGAATCTCTCCGCGATGATGGCTGCGAGCATTAGTCGTTGTGAAGACTTGTCTACGTTTATCGGAACATCTTCGTATCTGTGGCTAGTTACGTAGCCCCAGATCTCTCTACAGAGCTCTACGTAGTTTGCTGGGGCCGATTTCGTTTTGTCGGCGTACGACCTATGCAACTTCTTGATGTTCCTGATAACGTCGAATATCTTACCAATGGCGTCTTCGCCGACCATCATCTCCACCCTAGAAAGAACACGAAGTACTTAGTCTTTCCCTCGGCAACGCCGTACTTGCTAACGATCAGCACGTACCTCATTGGGCACTCGATGAGTGAGTGAATTGATTGAGATCTTTCTCCGTCCTTAACTATGGATATCGGTGGCAACGAATCTGGCAACAGATTCATAGCTTCGATTAGGAGCGGTGAATACTTCTTGAGGTAGTTGATTAGCTTATTTGCTTTCTTCTTGCTTATCGACTTATCGATCCTAACGGTGGCCGCCAATGCAAACGGTGAAAGGATGTTTTCCGCGCAATGAAGTACGTAGTTCGCTAGCAATACATCGTCTTTATCCACGTTCTCGATGCATAGAGTAGGATTCCTTAACGTACTTATCGATACTGTAGCGTTGGCGTTCTTGCAAATAAGGCACGATGATCCTAGACTCGTTTCTACCAAGAACTTTCTGCACGAAGCTATTGCGGCGAATATCGATAGCTTCTCGTTTGCTGGCTCTCCTTCATCTCTACGTATCTTTTCCAGCATCCTATCGATGAACCTCATCTTCGTCACCTCATGAACGCGCCTATCATGATCCACATTATTCCGAACGCTATCAGTAGCGGTATGAGGTACCTCATCCACACGTACTTCGCCTCCATTACTCTCGTTACGCTCTCTACGTACTTCTGGAACGTCTGGTAGTTCCTACTCATGGCAAAGAAGTGCTGAATCGCTTCGCTGGCATCGTCAGCAACCTTATCGAAGTACTCGGTTAGCAATCTTTCTAGATCGAAAGCTATGGCGATGCTGAACTTCGGCGATATCTTTATGTGCCCAATCAGCTTCTCTTGCAATCCGTAGATATACGATATCATCTTCGAGATGTCGTCCCGCGGAATCTCTGCAAGCTCTTCGACATTCATTAACGCGTGTACTGCTTGAGCAAACATTGGATCGAACGGCAGAACCAGGTAACCGCGCTTATATCCCATAACGCATGGAACCTTTTCGTTGAACCAACACGTATAGCTATGTATTCTTCCTGGCATGTATAGGAATAGTGGCCCTTCCTTCAATGCAGCGTAAATTCTGTCGGCGAGCTTTATGAACGGTATTTTAGTTATCTTGCGGTGTTGTTTATCGATTACTATAGCATACAAATCTGCTGGTTCTTTCCGTTTGCGCATCCGCCTTATTGCCATGGGAACGCTGATTGCTCCTATCAATATAGCGGTAATTCCTATGAGAATCGCGGGGTTCGTCAGGATATCGGTCGGGATGTAGAATATCTTAGATATATCCACGTTCTCCACCGTGGATGAACATATTTGCTTGCGAGGAATATATTCGTGCGGTGAGGTGAATGAACAAAAGGATAGCGTTGCTCGCACCCATATGTTTATGGTATGCATTGCTAGTGCTACAAATAATAATTCCTGCAGTCGAGGCTCAGAGTATCGAGATCACGGTCACGAACACCACGGCGGTTTTCGTTAGGTTTCACGAAGTTAAGATTTACAACTTTACGCATACTCGCATACGCATAGGTTACATCGATGTCAACATCTTGCGACTCGTATACGTATGTATCTATATGTACAACTATACAAACGAATGTAAGAAGGTCTCGATCTACATATACAACGATACCGTACTCGTAGAGAAGATACACTTCACGAACCTGACAAAGATGTGTAGTATTGAGGGGCTATGCAATGGTTACCACGATATAAACGTTACTGGGTTCAGCAAAATCATCTACGAGATCTACGATAACGAAACGGGGGAGCTTCTTGCAAGAGATGAAATACCGAAGTACGAGTTCGTAACAATGTTAAAGGGGTACCTATCGTGGTTGAAGTACCTCATACCAATAGGGTTATTGATAGGTTTAGCGGGGAGAGGAAGCATGAAATCCATAGGTTTGGGGCTTATATGTTTTAGCGTAGCAATAGTGCTGATTCCGTATCTAGGATTCGTACCGCCGTACGCATACATACTGTTTACATTAGGAATAGTTTTGGGGTTGATATTGCTGTTCTTCGCATCACGGTAGCGGTATCTTTACTTCGACGTTCTGATCAGTTTTTACTTCGAGAATCATAGAAACGACTTCATACTCTTTCTTTGTACATGGACGAATAGTATACCACTTTCTAACGTGCATTGTTTCTTCCTCGTAAGATTCTTGTTCGAACTCCTGGAAAGTAATACATACGAGGTCGTTCTCAAGAATGAAGATTATGTAGACAACCTTATCTTCTCTTATTACATAACATGCTATTACTTTCGCGTTTATGGGGGCAACATCCATTCCCTCACGTGAAATGTTGAGCATTGCTTGAGTAAGTGTCAATGCAAGCTCTACGCAATTCATCGAGCAAAGTCTCTCTAATGCATCGATAGCATTGTTGACGCCGGTCAACGCCGCTATCCTATCGGCTAACCATCTGGGAAGCAAGTCGTGAAGCTCCATGATCCCACGAAAAACGTATATCAACTCGAACAAGATAAGCGTTCTCTGGAGCGGTGAATGTGATGGATACAGTGCTAGAAATACTACTCGTTCTCTGCAACGATGAAAAGATGAAAAGTGTTATAGTTTCGAACGGGCGAAGGTTAAAGATAAGGAAGATAGTTAATGCATTGTCGCGAAAATATCCAGAGCACTATAAAACGCTTCTCTCGGTTCTGGAATGTGACGACGATGTGTGCCTATATAAATCGCTTGGATTGAAGTTTCGACGAAGCTATGGAATCGATATAAGTTTCGCAAACATTAAGACGCTCGGTGATATATGTGAAAGGCTCGAAGAGCTTCGAAGAAGCAATGATAGACCTAATGATAGTCGCCGACGAAGCAGGGTGCACAGATCGGGACTTCGAGAGGATAGTGGATGCGGTTCTGAGGATGTTTTCGCAAAGGTACGACGAGATTAGGTATACGTGCGTGAGCGGCAAGAAGATAATTGTGAAAAGGAAAAATAATTTGTTTGAAGTCGAAGTTCGATAAGTTCTATACTTCTTTACTCCCTGCTACCGATCATACCGTGGATTACTGGCCATAGCATGCCTAGCAATACTGCTACACCAGCGATAATACCCACAATGCTGAGGAATGGTAGGGCTCTTCCGAGTAGGTTAACATCGCCGGTGATTATGTTTCCAGTACTCTTGTTGAATTCGTGGAGGACATATATTGCTGTACCTGCCAGGATCGTTGCACCCATGAGAACTCCTACCACTAGTATTACGTTTCTTAGGCCCTCCCTCACTTCTCGATAGCTGACTGGTCTGGCTTCGGCCATGTGACTCACCACGTTTGATCGATGCAACGTAGAATATAAAGTTTTGTATGGTAGAGCTCCACGATCTAGGTTGGGTTCGGCGATACGTAGTCCTTCAATAGATGTCTTGCGTAATCAAGTAGTACATCGGCTATTCTCTCGAGAGTATCGAAGCTCCATTCCTTTGGGTTTTGCGGAAGATCGCTAGGGCACTTCATAATCTTGCACACGAACCTTAGCCACGAATACGCTAGGGCCATTCTGCGAGATATCGGTTCGCCGTCCTCGAGCAATCTTGGAACCACTTCGTCGATGATGTGTAATGCTACTCTTACCTTGAGCTTCGAAACGATTTCTCCCTCAATGAATTCGAGACTCATGGAATCACCTAGATTATCCAGGTTCTAAGTTTGCTGAAAATCTTCACGAATACGTAGTACCATACCATGCCTTGCAAGAACGACCCTACGAAGTAGAGTACAGGTATTAAGAAGCTACATTGAGGCGGGATTATCGTTGTGAACACCATTATCAACGCAATGAAGCTAAACAGTAGCGAAAAGATGAACTGAACAATTGCTGCGACCGCCGTTGTAGCACCAATCGTTACGAATACGTCTGCAGGCATGTAATCCGTTGGCAACTTGCTTCGCAGATCGGCAACGTAGCTCGCGAAAAACGTTGTTGGCAAATACATTGTTCGCAACGTTGATGGAACCTGTATGCCGCTCGATACCAACGCTATTGTAACGATAGATGAAAGCAAGGCGTATAGAAACGCGAACGAAAACGCTTTTTCTCCAATATCTTCAAGCTTCATTCATTACCCCTAGATCAGACAACACAAAGAAGGAGATAAGCTCAGTTCAAAATGTTAAAAAGAAGATTGGTTCGAAAACTCGTGGCTAGCCTATTTAGGCAGTAACAGTAACTCCGAACTCCTTGAGAGCTTCGTTGACGATCTCTTCGACAGTTGGAATGTCTTTCTTGGCATGCACAATTCTCCACATTGCCCTAACAGCAGCACCTACGCACTTCCTCCAACGGTCGAAGTCGTGCTTTACTTCCTTAACGTCTGCACCGTACAGCTTTCGGTATAGCTCCTTGGCAGCTTCGATGGCGGTTCTCATCAGTATGCTCTTTATCTCGCCTATGGACTTTCCATACTTTTCTGCTAGTTCTGTTAGGAGTCCGGTCCTAGGCATGTGCACCTCACCGTGATCATCCTCTGGTCTCGTGGGATATAAAGTTTTCGACGTAAGCGTAGAGGAAATAATCTTCGTTCCAGTACCGAGGACGGGGATCAGTATGTTAGGTTTGTTGCAAAAAGCAGTGGATAAGATATTGCTACGGACGAGGAGGAGCCCCGATGCATGGATACTGATAGATCTGAGGGAGGATGCTATTCGTTTACCAGATGGAACAACGATTAGGAGAGAGGACATCATTTCGATCGATACGCAAAGGAAAGTAATTATATATCGTGATAAGTTCGGTAGGATAAGGGAGGCGAACTATGCCTAGCCACCTCATACCCCGATTACTCAACTGGGGATATCCATGCCTAGTGCTGAAGGTATGGGCGCCGGACAAAACGATTAGAGAAATTATGAAGAGCTTGGAAGGTAAGGTGGTTAAGGCAGAGGAAATGATAGCGTTGTTGCGATCCGTGGCCAGAGACGTGAGGCTTGGAACGACTTTCGATCCTGATCATTGGTGGGTCGAGCACCGTTGGTCGTACTATGGCTATCCGGCGGAAACATTGATACGCTACGCTCCTGGAGTAAATTACGTAGTTGAGATCTGGAGCCCGGAGCTAATGGATAAGTGGCTCGCGTACATCGGTATCGGAGTATCTCCGTACGAACACGGTGAACCTATTGCTGTACTCTTCGAGTATCCACTGAAACCCAGGAAGTGCGTCAGCTTCAAGATTATCGAAGAGGGTGTGGGGTATTACAGAATCAAAGCGGTTACGGCGCATCCGCGAGCCAAGGAGATACTCAAGAGTTTCGGATACGTGGAGCAAAGCCCCTACGAATTGGTAAAGACGTATAGGGAGAGTTTCGACAAGGTCGCAGAAGAGTTGTACAGGATAGACCAGAAGCTTAGGGATGCCGGATTCTTCACGTTTATGCTGGAAGGATTAAGGGAGCGTATAAAGCGGTACGTTCTCGTTTAACGGTTACGATCCTAGTTCGCCTACCTTGGAAGTAACCCTAATCAACGGATATATTGCGGCAACTATGAGAATGCTCATAACCATCAACGCAATGCCAGTAATCGTTGTTTCGCGCAAAGATTCCATCGTGTCCTTCAAAACTGTTTTAGTAGACGTTGCGGTAGTGGTTGTAACCACTAATGAGTATGCGGACGAGACCTTCACGAACGAGAACAGGTACTGGTAGCGCATACCAACCTGGTTCGCTATTGCTATGCTCTGCGAACTAATGATGATGTCGTGAGGAGAAACTATGTTTGCATACACAGTTTCTCCTACGTCTATCCACGTCTCAATACTTGTATGGGTAACGT
>JAMOOB010000288.1 GCA_027066265.1 Desulfurococcales archaeon | reverse complement strand
ATAAGGCTTTGAAGGCTTTGACGATCAAGAAGATGAATAGGTACGAGCATATCCATAGCGTTGCAGAGCTTCTCAAGAGATTGAGTAGCGTAGTCGAAGTACCGCACGATCTCGTGAAGAAGGGTGAGAAGCTGGATACCTACGAGGTACCGAAGGCATGGCCGTGGGGAGCACCGTATAAGCACTACGATGAGGAGGATGCTAGGATGGCTCTCGAGTACGCTGAGGAGGTGATCGAGTTTGTTAAGAGAGCGATTGAGGATGATCCTAGGTAGGGAAGAGGATCTGGTTCCCGAGCTCGAGAAGGTTGTGGAGGAGTTGATAGAGAGGTACCGACCTATATCGATAATCGTGACGGGTTCGTTAGCTAGGCAGAAGTTTGTTAGGGGGATGAGCGATATCGATCTGCTGGTAGTTGTTGAGAAGAGCGTTGGTAAAGACCGATTCAAGGAGATAAGGGAGTTCATCGAGCAGAGGATACGTTACTACAGAAGATTGAAGGTGTTGAACGAGATCGATAAGATACTCGAAGAGCTTCCACCAACTCCTTCAGGGCTCGGACCTAGGATTGTGAGGGAAGAACGTGATAGTGGTTGATGCTTCTGTGCTAACGAAGTACGTTCTCCGAGAAGAGAACTGGATCGAAGTTAGGAAGAGGTTGGAGGAGGAAGCGGTATCGGTAGACCACGTAGTTAAGGAGGTAGCTAACGCTATTTGGAAGAAGGCTGTGGTGATGAAGCTCGAACCTCTGGAGATAGCTTTGAGAAGGTATCAAGTGCTTAGGATGCTCGTAGCGGAAGGCATAGTGAGGATAGAGAGCGGATTGCAGTACCTCGACGAAGCTTTCAGGATAGCTCTCGAGAACAACGTAACGGTATACGATGCTCTATACATAGCTCAAGCAATGAGGTTGGGAGCAACGTTGGTGACTAGCGATCTGAAACAGTCTCGTGTGGTTGAGAAGCTAGGGATAAAGGTATGCTACATACCGTAACCAAACGATTGTCGAACTACGCAATGCTTCTCAGCGATTCTAAGAATCTTCAATGTTTTGCCTAGAGCTTAACTACGAAGAATCGAGGCGAAAACATGAGCATCCGTATACGAACACGGCTTTCTCGAGAGTGTAGGGTTCTAGGAAGTTCGTTGATGATGGATCTGCTTAACCTCGATTACGTTTGTTGAAGGTGTTGTGTATCGATCTCCTCCTACGTGCATTGGTATGGGGTACTTCGCTGGGTTCGGAGGCTCTATACCTTCCTTGGCGTAGGCTTCGATCACCTCTCCCAGTACGAGGTCGTGGTCTCCGGCAAGGATCGTTGTAAAGAGTTTGCATTCTAGAACAGCTATCGATTCCTCTATTACGGGGCAACCGATCTTCCTAGCTCTTGTCTTGGTGAGTCCAGCTGTAGCTATCTTGTCCCTTACCTCGCGTCCCGATACCGTTCCTAGGAAGTGTATCTTCTCGATCAAGTCGCTGGGTAGGATACAGATCGCGAACTCGCGGTGCTTAACGATGTAGTTGTAGGTATGCCTAGTCCTAGCGATGGCTACCGATAGTATCGGTGGGTTCCTGGATACGGGGCTTACCCACGAAGC
>JAMOOB010000287.1 GCA_027066265.1 Desulfurococcales archaeon | reverse complement strand
TCGAAGAGCCCCACTTTTTCATTTCGTGCAACGGCTTTCCTGGTATGTTCGTCGCTTTCCTTTAGCGTTGGGTTCCTAGCATCTACAGAGTGGTTATCGTTAACTGTGTACACGTTACGAACAGTATGATTCGTCTAGTGGAACATATTGAATACACGTCGAACCTAGCTGTACAAATGATTGCGTTATCTGCATACTCAAAAGCAGGTATTGTAGGTTGTGTTCAAAAAGGTGTATGATCTGATCTTACGCTAGATTCGTTTCCTAACGATGTACAGCCCTACGAAGAGCATTACCACGGCTATCACTACCAACAGCACGTACTGCGAGGGTTCTGGAACGGGTGGTGGTACTACAACGACTTCAGCTTCTTCGCCTGTGCTCCACCAGATAGCGTTCCACATGAATCTCCATAGGTAGGCTCCTAACGGTAGGTCTCCTGGAGTGCTGTAGTAGTCGTGCTCTGGATGTGGTGAGAATAGCACTACCCTACCCTTGCCGTAGGTCGTAGCGAGCATCGCTACCTTGTCTATGAGCACAGCGTTGGGTCCATCTACGAACTTTGCGAGTCCGCTCGGGTACGGAGCTCCGATACCGAGAGTATCGCTAGCTAATCCGCCTAGCACGAGTGGTGGTCCGTTGTAGTAAGCCATCTGTATCTGTCCCTTGAAGCCCCAGGTTACGGGATGGCTAGCGTTGATCTCTATCGTTACGATGCCTTCTCCAGGATTGAGGTACGCTACCGTAGCGTTCACTATCTCGAGCATAGACGTAGCATCGTTGTATCCCTTTACTGGTAGGTAGCTACCGGCACAGATCCCTACGTAGGCACCTCCATTCGCTACGAACTGTGCGATCCTGGTTAGGTTGCCACTGCCTAGAGTGTTCGCGATCTCTGTAGCGCTACCGCCCGGCATGAAGACTAGTCTGTAGCGGAAGGAGGAGTCGAGGAGTCTGCTAGTCATGGTTGAGGCGTTTGCATCTGCAAAGGTTTCGAAGTTGAAACGGAACCATTTAATGCGTTGCAGTATCGTGTCGTAGATCGTACCCGTACCCGTGTACACCATCAACCTTATTCTGTACATCTTGAGAACGCGGTAGTTCTGATCGCTACTGAATGGATTCACTTCGTATACGTGGTACGCAACGTAGCTACCTCCGTAGGTATCGCTGAACGCGGCTTCGGCAGCCTTCCTTGCGTAGTAAGGCGGTACACCCTTCAGAATAACTGATCCGGCGGGTATGGTTGCAACCGTACTCTGACCCGTTTCGGGATCCGTGATCGTGAGCGTAACGTTCTCGAGCAGCATGACGGCGGGAACACCGGAGTATATGTAGCCGTTGATCATCTTCAGGAGCCTTACGATACACATACGCTCAGCATCAGTATCGGGTGGTGTCTGTGGAAGTATGACGACTACGTACTTGTTCGCATCCTCGTTCGTTACGAGGTGTATCATCAGCGCGGTTCCATCGCCACGCTGATCCCTATACACTTCGTTAACGCCGTGACCCGTCATGACGTAGGCCATGAGGTACGAACCGTAGACTGCCGTACCCTTCGGCTGTCTAGACCATATGATCTTCCTCCACATCCACGTTAACGT
>JAMOOB010000286.1 GCA_027066265.1 Desulfurococcales archaeon | reverse complement strand
CGATGAGAAAGCTCATGTCGTGATCGTTGACGTGTATAAGCAGAGGCTTGGAGAAATCGATGATCGAGAAGCACAGCTCGAAGGCTTCTCGTCAAAGCAGGAATTCGTCGAGGTGTGGAAGAGTATCTACGGTGTTTGGAGAGACGATGATTTAGTGGTTGTGATAGAGTTCGTTCCCTATGGATGCGCAAACTTCGATCGTTCGAGGAAGAAGATAGTGATAGAGGGAGTGGAAGCGCCTTTGTGTAGAGGTATTGTAGCTCGAGGAGTTCCTCGAGGTAGCTGTGCTTTCTGTTGGCTTTCATCCTTCGAATGGTGTGGAACGTGTGCAAAGCTCGAGGTGAGGGGGAGTAGAAGGATTTGTAGAGCTCTAGGCGAGGTAGAGATACCACGACTCTCGCTGAAGATGGCTATGCGTAGAAGATGCGAGTTCTACGAACGTAGGATTCCAGCGATTGTTAAGAACGGTTTCGCTAAACTAGCTTCGAAGGGCGTTAAGGAGGTTCACTAGCTCTCTCGCAAGGTTCTCAAGCATCTGTTGCGAAACGTGCGGCATTACAACGACGCGAACCCCTCGAACCAAACCGCAGCGATAGAGGTAGAAACCACGTTTTTCAAGCTCTTCAAGAACACGATCATCGTTCTCTACCGAGATGCAAACGATTGGAACCTCCGGCTCGATAACAACGTCTAGACCTAGCGTACGGAGAAGCGATACGAATCTGCGAGTTCGTTCCATGAGTTCGCGTGCTTGCTTCTCGTATCCTTCCCATCCCATGTGTTTTAGCATTGCCCACGTAGCTAGGATCGAAGCTCCGCTACGAGTACCTAACAAACCTATCTGCTTACCTTCAGGCATGTAGCGAGCTTCGAAGACTAGGGGTTCGAACCATTCCTTGCTACGCGTAACGATGCAGCCGCAGGGTATGGGTACGAGACCTAGCTTGTGCGGATCGATGGTTACGCTCACAACGTTTTCGCAATCGAACCACAGCCTTCGATGAGGATAGATGAATGGAGCGATGAATCCTCCGAAAGCTGCATCAACATGGATAACGCATCCATGCGAACGACAGACCTCGTTAATGGTCTCCACGTCGTCTATCGTTCCGAAGCCGGTGGTACCGACGGTAGCCACGACTATTCCCTCGCCATGGTCTCTGCACAGCTTTTCTAATGCATCGACATCGATCTTGTAGTCCTTCGTGAACGGAACCTTTACGAGTTCCATCCCCAGTATGCGGCAAGCCTTGAATATCGAGTCGTGAGCTGTAGGCGATGCGTAGACCTTTCTATAACCATGTTCGCGAGCTAGGTAGAGCGCGGCTAGGTTAGCTTCGGTACCACCCGTCGTTACCATGCCTCCGCATTCCTTGCCTCTAAGAAGTTCGCAGAGCATTGAGATGACATCCTCTTCGAGCATTCTCACGATTCGAAAGGTGTGGATATCGTTTGCGTTGAGCCATACAAACATGTGCCACACTACGAGGGCGAGTGGATGGGGGTAGGTAGTCATGGAGCCCACTATGTTCTGGAAATGATTTGGTAGACCGCGTAGCAACGACCATAGTTCGCGAAGCACTTCCTGCCATGGTAGACCGCGTCTAGGGA
>JAMOOB010000285.1 GCA_027066265.1 Desulfurococcales archaeon | reverse complement strand
TCTCGAGAATGGGAAGGAGTTGAGGATCCCGATAATCTTCGCCATCGCTAAGGTAAGAAACATCGAGGTTACCAAGAACAGCATTGACTACGATCGTATCATCGAGGATTTCGAGCTGTACGGTGTGGAGGGGTTCTATAGGCATCTGCTTGAGTTGTCTAAGCAAAGCGTTTCGATGGATCTGCGTAAGCTCGTTGATGAGTACGTTAGTAGTGTTCTGCGGGTCGTGGTCGAGAACGTAGGTCGATCGATACAGGTTTCGGGATCTGTGGAGAAGTGGAACGTTGTGGAGTTCCTAGTTCCTTTCAAATCGTGGTCGATCGAATGCGTAGAGTATCCGTGTAGGGTACGTCCATGGTTCGAATACTTGCCTAAGCATCCTTATCCAGGGACCGTAACGGAGCTGATTGTGTATAGGATAGAGGTTTATCCATATGTTTCGAATAGAATCGAGGAGTCAAGGGGTTCGCAGTTCTGCAACCTCGTTGTTAGGTACTACGTCGATGGCTATGGATGGGTGGAGCGTGAATACCTTGTCGATCCTAGTTCTAGGAACGTGATCTGGTTCGAATGGTACTTCCCAGGAGCTAGCGATAACGTGTCTCGCGTAGATGTAGTGCTCGAGGAATGTTTCAGACCTCTAATTCTTCGAATCGATTCGGTAACCGTTGCGCACTTCATGCCGAACGTTGAGAGCTCTGCGCTAAGCAATAAAACGCTCGATCTCTATCCATTGGGAACACCGAATACGAGGTACTACGTAGCTTCCAGCAACGTACCTATCTACGTCGGGAGCAAGGAATTCATCGTTCTGGAGACCGTTCTTCCCGTACCAACGTTCCAAGCATTGCTAGAGAAATTCGTTTCTGGAAACAAGTTCGTTGATCGCTACGTAGTTAGATTCTCGTTCGAGATCCATCCACTTAATAGAATCGGCAATGCGTTGGATAGAGCAGAGATCCAGGTTTGTATAGGTACTGCGTGTAGCAATGTCGTAGATGTTGATGGAATGGGTTTCGTTGAGCTAGAACTGTATCCGCAAGACATTCTCTCGTACTTCGAAACCCTTAGAGAGCTCCCGATCGTGATAAGCATACGGAATCTCTGCGATGAACCTATCGAAGTCAGTGTAGTTGAACAGGTTGGGATACCTATAAGGATGGCTGCGCGACCCATGAAGATGTACTACACTGCATACGGTCCACCATACCTATGCACAACGACGTACCCCGATACATCGAGTGCTTGGATTGCTTCCCAGTTCCAGGTTCAGGGAAGATACGAAGCTAGCTACATCGTTAGAAACGCACCGCTTCCCAACCACGTCGGTGGGTTCGTAGTTAGATCCTCCTTCTTATCGCAGTCCGAAATGGTTCGAGGCATGGGGCCCGCGACCGAGAACCTCAAGATAGAGTTCTACTACCATGCATTTGGTTCGGAGAAACCTTCGCTTCGTAGCGTTGCTATGGATATCCATAACCCAGGTCTCGGTAGCGTAACGAACGTGTTTATCCGAGTACGTGGATTGATGGAGGGAGCCTATCGATTGCCGAGATGGAGACCCTTGATACCGTCCCTAGTACTATTGTCGCCGAAAATATCTCAATCCTTC
>JAMOOB010000284.1 GCA_027066265.1 Desulfurococcales archaeon | reverse complement strand
TGATACCCGACCTCGAAGAGAAGGCGAAGATCTTCGCGAAGACGTGGCTATGCAACTGGTTCACGGTCTATCTAGCGATGCAGAAGGTCTACGAAGAGCTGACGAACCTCGACCTCGACGAGCGCGTCAAGGACCTCGTCTTCCCCATCGCGGTCATCCTAGAGGTTGTTGGAAAGGACTGGAGATGGGTCATCGACTTCGCCGAGCAGTCGTTCAGCGAAGCCAACTTCGTAACCCCAGAAACCATGGCGTTCCTCGAAGCCCTTGCACGGATCAGGCAGAGCGCCGTGAAGTACCGCGGAAAGTACGTTATCCCGATGATCGAAGCCTACACGATTATCGACGACGTTGCCGCCGAGCTGAAGGCGTCTAGCCAAAAGCTGAGGTATCTACTGCAGTACATCTTCGCGGGATGCAGAGTAGTGAAATGTGGTGGTACGTACTGCTTCGAGTGCGATGCTAAGACGGTTGACCACGTCCTGACAACGGCTATCCCGAGCATAGACATCGATGTGTCACTGGATGCCAGTCGTACTAGACGTAGGAAGAGAAGAATGCAGATAGAGGAAGAGGATGATGAGGACTACGTGGAGGTGGTGATCGATGGCAGGTCAATTAGGGTTGATCGTGGAGTTCGTAGCTATGGCGATGCTAGGAGGGTTAACGCGGGCGATCGTCCACTCTAAGACGGCTCGCGATCTTACGAAGTGGGATAGAATCAAATCTATTCTTCTAGCTCCTATCGCGGGAATAGTTTATTTCCATATGTACGTGGAGTGGAACGTTCCTGACCACGTCATAGCCTTCTTCTTCGCCTACAGCTTCGTCGATTTAATTGATAGATTAGCGAAGATCATATTAAGCACGATACACAAGCATTGAGCGGTGATGGTATGTCCAAACCCCGTAGAATCGCCCATACACCCACCGTTGTCGAGAACAGGATCCCGCCTTCGTTGGCGCAGATAGCCAAGCCCGTGGAGAAGAACGACCCTGTGCCGCTGATCGTAGCCGCGTTCGGCGTTGCTCTGGCTGGTCAGATCCTTGGCAACATGGTCGAGAGCCTAGCCGAGGGTGCTACTCGTCCAGCTACCTCTGGCATTGAGTACGGAACGAAGCTCGCTACGTACCGCATGTACAGGGGGATAACGCTCGATACCATGGTGGCAGCCCTAAAGGCATCGATCTTCACCCCCGAGCGCGGCGACGGCGCCTACGTGAACATCGACGACGACAAGATCAAGGACGCTATGGACAAGATCATCCAGGGAACGATAGTAGCGACATCCATGGTCAGCGAGGACGCTGGAGAGATCGTGATGGAGAGCTTCCAGGAAGCATTCTCGAACGCTACGTACTACGGCATAGGCGGTATGTTCGCTTCTATGACGGCTTACAGAGCTGGCTTCATGCCGCCGCAGAACATGTTCACCGACCCAGGGTTCGACCTCCTCGACGCGGCTACCAAGGCTAACCTCGATGCGTTGACGGGGTACAACGCCTACGCGACGACGGCTCAGCAAGCTCTTAGAATAGCGAACAAGATAGTCGATTCGTACACGAAATCCGATAAGCTCGACTCGCTGCTCAGGATCTTCGCCCACTACACCGATATC
>JAMOOB010000283.1 GCA_027066265.1 Desulfurococcales archaeon | reverse complement strand
TTGTTTGGAGTACACAGTCGTGGTTCCACATCGATGCGTAGAACTGCTAGATGCATCTCTGTCCTCGAGCACTGGTTGTAGAGGGATAGAGCTCGCATTGAAGCTTCAGAACGCGTGTGCGATACCTGTGGTGGTTGTAGGTTCTTCGGGTAGATCCTTCGTTCTAGAACCCAACATCGTTAAGGAGATTCGCATCGATACCGATCTCGATCAGATCATTCTGCAGAATCGAGGCTCCGTAGTCGTGGTTTTCGAACCTCATGGACCTTACTTTGTAGTTCCTCGAATAAGCGTAGAGGATCTACTTCGTTTAGCGGTATGCGTAGCTCGTAGACTTAGGTTAGCGCTCGGGGTGAAGGACTTTGCGTAAGGTTCTCAGCATCGATATCTTTCTCCGTATGCTAAACCACGTTTCGAAACGTGTTCGCGTAACGCGCTCGCAGCACGCAGGACGTTATTCCGCATTGATAGTGGTGAGACGAGGTCGTTCACTACTCGAATTCGATAGTATCGAGGATCTAGTCAATCGAGTTCGTCACTTGATAGAGGTACTTACCCAGAGCTCGTGTAGAGCATTTTTCGTAACCTCGGTGAGAAGGCTTGGAGTAAGCGATACGCTGAAGCATCTTGATAGAAAGCTGCAGATGAAGCTTGTTGAGCTGGATAGCGATAGACTCAATGTTAAGCTTCGTAAGGAAGTTGAGGATCTTCGAAACACGAGGAAAGAACTTTTGCGTGGTGCACTACCGCTGGAAATCGCTAGCTCTATAATTGTTAGGTGTAGCGATGCAAGGGATCTAGAGAATGCTGTACGCACGTTGAGGGCTATGCAGGATTTCCTAGGGATTGAATGCGAGGTACGTAGGCTCAACGATGCCGAACTAGTCGAATATCTCGAAAAATTTCGTAGCATCGAAGAAACGTAGCACTACATCGTTCCGAGTCCCGGATCTAGCACTGCATCCGGTACTAGCATCGATGCGAACTCCACGTTCACGCTACTCCGTGTATCTAGGGCTCGATCTAGCGCTTCGCGTACCACTGTGGTGGGACGTTGGATCCGCGTTCTCTCCGCACGTACTTGTTGTTGGTCCTACGGGTTCGGGTAAGACGGAGACACTCGCAACTCTTGCAAGGAGGTTCCGCGAAGCGTTCGGTAGTCGGATACTGGTGGTGGATCTCAAGGGTGAGTATGTACGTAGGTTAAGGCTCGATAGCTCGAAGATCATGGTCCTCAATCTATCTAGGACTAAGTTCGCACTACCTCGTAGTCTCGATGAGTGCTCGATTCTCGTCAACATACTCTCTACGGTGTACTCGCTAACTCCTTACGCACGTCAACGACTCTACGAAGCTCTGACCTACGTAGCTAAGGGTTACGAACTCGATGTAGCTCTCGAGATCGTTAGATCGGAACCCATGCTAGGACACGTCCTCCAAACGCTATTTACATTGTTCGATCCTCTTCAGGGTACCGAGCTAGGGAATGCATTGGTAAGCGATTGCGTGATAGTAGACATCTCGAGCATCCACCGCTCAGATCCCAACGCTGCGATCATAGCATCCGCATTCGTCGTGCTACGGCTACTCAAATCGTTGCAGGCTTCGGAAGCTCGCGTTCCTCGCTAC
>JAMOOB010000282.1 GCA_027066265.1 Desulfurococcales archaeon | reverse complement strand
ACATGCGGAAGCCGTCTACAACGTTATGCGAGTCCTACTCGACACGGAGTTAGATGTCGAAACCGTTAGACAAGTCGTGTCGGGAGATCGTGATTTCGGAGCGTTGTTCGAGAGCGTTACCAAACCGATCGAATCCACGAAGAGCGAACCGAAGGAGACGGAAATAGAGTTCGAAGAAATTGAAGAAGAGGAACTCAGCTTCGACCTTCAGAAAGCGTTCGGTTAACGTTCTTTTTTACTATTTCTAACGCAAAGTCGAGGTCTACGAATTCGTCGAGTGCGTAGATAAAATCGATTTCTATCATCCCCCACCACCACGTTTTCGGAATACCGTAATACCAATCTCTACCGTTCTTTAAATTCTCGATCAACGTGCAAAGAACGTTGCAAATAACAGCATGTTTGTATTTGTCGAACTCCTTAACGAACCTATCGTATGGCGTATGTAAGTAATGCCTATCCCTCAGCAGAATGGGAACGTATCCCATATCGTGTAGTAACTTGAAGATGACTTTCTTGGTTTTAGGAGCATCTTCATACTTCTCGTCGTGGTATTCGATTATCAAATCGGGTTTATACGTTCTTATAGTCTTCATCGCACCCTCTAAGACGAACAACTCCGCACCTTCCGTGTCTATCTTTATTAACCCTATCGGACAATCCTCGTCTCTTTTCTCGAATACTATCCTATCCAAAGTGTCCACTTTCACGTCTACGTAGGAAGTTCCCTCAATTTCGCCTACTTCTTCGAGCCTACTTCCTACACCGCAATCGTGGAGCTTGCTATGACCCACGTAATTAGACAACGCTAAATTATACGCCGTAACGTTGCTCAAACCGTTTATGCGGATGTTTTCCGATAAGCAACGATACACGGGTGGATTGGGTTCGAACGCATAAACGTGCTTAAAGAATTTCGCAAGTTGTATTGCGTATTCACCTACGCTCGCACCTATGTCCACGAACGCTTTTTCTTCGTCTGCTATACGCTCGCAAATACGAATTATTCCGATCTCCCCCTTCACGAAAACGGTCTTGTCTACCGCAAACTTATACCCTCTCCAATCCACGTATCTCATGCCATCGTATTCGAAAAAGTAATATTTAACCGTTGCTAAGTTAATACCATGATAGACTTCGACGACAAGGACTTGGCGATCGTCGGACTCGTAGTGATCGGCATCGTGTCGTTGATCGTTTTGGGGAAGAACGGCGTAGACATCGTTAGAGACGTGATCGTGGCGATCGGTAGTATGACTGTCGGTAGTAAACTCTTGTCGAAAAATCGAAACGCTTAAATATCAAATCGTCAATACAATCGAACATGAGCGGTAAGAAAGTCGAGATCGATTCGGTGAGGAAAGCGAAGGTTGTTCTCGACGAGATTAGGGATGCACTCAACTACGTTCCGAACGACGAGGTCGGGTCGCCGATCAAGTGGTGCATCGAGAGAATTTGCGATGTCTTGGATTTCCTCGCCGACACCGTCGAAGAAATCGACGAGGTTGTCGCCGAGTTAGAAGAGAACGAGGACGAGGTTTTGGAGTGCGAGGAAGGGATCGTCGAGGAAATCGTGAACGACTTGGCTAAGCAAGTCGAGTAAGGTGGTGACGGAGCTATGGATAAGTATGTTG
>JAMOOB010000281.1 GCA_027066265.1 Desulfurococcales archaeon | reverse complement strand
GGGGGTGGGTTCGAGGTGGATCCACGGCTCGTGCTCTCGATAGTGGTAGTCGTAGTGGTGCTGATGGGGGTTGCTCTGGTAAACATCGTTAACGTACCTAGCGAAACCTCTTCGCCTACGATTAGCACGAGTTCGGTAAGCACTATACGTACGAGAACCACGAGTATCGCTGGTTCGAGCTCTGTGAACCTCGAGAGCTACGTCGTTGTTCCTAGGAACGAGGATGAGCTTCGCAACACGTTGAAGCAGATACTCGAGCTTAGGGAAGCTTTGGTATCTAAGTATGGAGCTACGTATCTTAGGGAAGTTGTTGCTGTGCCAACGGCTACGGTTCCAGCAGAAATTATCGAAGCTAGGACTGCGAAGAGTGGTGTAGAGTATTCGCGTACTAATGTCCAGGTTGAGGGTGTTGACGAGCTCGATATCGTTAAGACTGACGGTAGGTACGTATACGTTGCAAGCGGTTCCAAGCTCTACGTACTGAAGGTTATCCCCAACGATGTGCCTAAGATCGTTGCCTTCGTTGACGTGGGTAAGCATATCCATGGAATACTGGTCTACGGAGATAGGATACTGATCGTTGCTACGAAACCTATCTTCAGAATCATGATCGTTCCACCACCTGGATCGCCGCCACCCAAGGTCGAGAGCTTCGTCTATATCTATCGATTCGATGGCAAGGATCTAGTGCTGGAGAAGAGTATCGATGTTGAGGGTACACCTATCACGGGTCGACTACACGGTAGGTACGCTTACGTACTCTTCGTATCGGGGATCTACGAACCGAAACCACCGATCGTTGGAGGAAAACCGTTGAGCTTCAGCAACGTATTGATAGTGGATCCCCTAGATCCTTACTCAGCGTTCAACACCGTTCTTGCACTAGATCTAGAGAACCTTAGCTACAACGCTACTACGATAGTAGCTGGAGCAAGTTCGAGGATATACCTATCCAAGAACAACAACCTGTACATCGTTGCATCGGTATCGCCAACCAAGATCCTCGTCGAAGCCCTAACGAAGAACTTCGATAGGTTTCCGAACGATGTTAGGAAAGCTCTGGAACCGTACATCCATACCAAAGACGTTGCGAAACTCCTTCAAGCGTTCCGCGATGTACTTGCTAAGGTGAGTAAGGAGAAGTTCGATGTCGTTACCAAGATTCTTAGGAACTACGTAGGGAACGCAACGACGAAAACCTTGGTAGTACTGCTTCGCGTCAACGGCATCGATATCTCGTTCGTAGCGAAGAGAGTTGTCGAGGGTGTTGTAAGGGATCAGTTCGCTGTAGAGGAACGTGGTAACTACTTCATCGTAGCAACTACGCTCCAACAATACTCGCTCTACATGTATCGCTACGAATCGTTGTGGAGAACAGAGGAAGAGGGTAGACCCGTAGCCATAATCGTTCAGCACGGGATCACCAAGACCGTAACCCTAGCCATAACCAAGCAACGAAGCGAACAATCGGTGAAGACCTTCGTAAACGTATGGATAGCACCTTCGCGAGAGCTATGGAACAACGTATACGTGTTGAAACTACCTAGGCTAGAGATCGTTGCTAAGCTCGAGAGGATCGCTGAAGGTGAACGAATCCACGCGGCACGATTCCTAGGAAACCTGATGCTCTTAGTAAC
>JAMOOB010000280.1 GCA_027066265.1 Desulfurococcales archaeon | reverse complement strand
AGATGAAGGTTGCTCTCCCCTCGAGGTACCTCACATCTGTTCCGCTAACGTATTCGAAGCGGTACCTACCGGTCACGAGGTTTAGGTAGATCCAATGCACTTGGCTAGGATCCACGTTGAGATCCCCGACCGTGCACGATACATCGCGTGCAGCTACCAATCCTATCGTAGCTTTCTCAGCCGCTAGACGAAGATAGTAGGCGAAGGGTATGGGACTCGACGATACGAGCGTAATCCCTTTGCGCGTCCCTAGCGCTACGCATGCTTCGGATGGAAGAGATTCCAAATCGATTCCTAGACCTATGAGAGGTGCATGTATCAGAACCGTGCGCCCTGGCACTACGTGGATCTTGCTAGGTAGCTTAACGGCGGTATACACCTTCATTGAATCGCATTCGACTAGGTAGAGCATATCTACGTCCGTCTCAACATCGAGACTCTTAACGAAGAGATCTACGAAGCCTATACCAGCACGAACACCTTCGACCCTCATCAACCCGATCTCCTTCCTGATCTCTGGAACTCGAAACCGTTGAGAGTAGCTCATGTAGAGGAACAGGCTTAGGGCAACTATCATCACGATCAGGACGACTACCGCAACGATGTTGCTCAAACCCCTCGACATGCCGAATCGGCTAGCGTTACGCAACTGAAAAACTTTCCCGTTCATCATCGCAAGAATTGCTGGGAAAAACCATCGATATCGTTATCCGGAGAAGTATATCATCGCTAGGAACACGAGCATTAAGAACCCTAGCGCAAACATCGATAGGTATAGATATTCATACCATGCTACGCCGTGCTCTACCCACGTCATTATACCCGTCATTGATCGCGTCCTCCCTATCGATTCGATCAAACATTGCGATACGCATGCATGCACCTCGCCAATTATCGATTCCGTAACGTTCTCGTTAACAACGTTAGAAGACAGTACTTCGCTGAGTACATGTTCGAGTTCTTGTCGTGCTACAGATATACAGTGCCTAGCTCTTAACCATTGCATAGCTATGTCCATAGGATCGAAATCCTTTCTAACGATGTGAACGCATCTAAACATCATTACTACGTGTATGTAGCTAGCATTCCAAAGCATTCGAGATAGCTCTCTCGTTAGGGGTAGCGTTAGGATGGATAGGTTGGTGTATGGAATCAGGTAGTGTACTAGGGGTAGCGAAAGCTCGACACGTATCCTACGAACCCTCAGCAGATCCTCGACGATGTTCTTGATAACCGATGCATTTCCACGAAGTACTTCGGCGAAACTCTTCTCCAACATCTTTCCGTACCTATCGAAGTTGTAGTCGAACCTCAGTATATCGATGAAGAACCTCTCTACTTCGATGGATCGCGGCTCTACGAAGATCTGTACATCGATCGCTGAATGCGGTTCGCGAAGAATGCTTACACCCATCCTCATCCCTAGGTAGCTACGGTTTGCATCGGGGTAAGCAAACACCTTGGAAGCGATCACGCGAGCAAGTTCTCCCGCGGATTCGTTACTTAGCCTACGAGTGTTACTGAAGATTTCGTGCAGGAGTTCTCTAAGTCTATGGATAGCTCTATCGAAGTATGCTTCGGGATCTGGGTAAGGAACGAGGGGTAGAGTCCCTACGAACTTCTTGTCTACGCCATCG
>JAMOOB010000279.1 GCA_027066265.1 Desulfurococcales archaeon | reverse complement strand
AGAGCTACAACGTAGTAGTTGTACCGAATGAAAAGTATGTACATAGACATAGCTATCGAGCTTAATCCGATGAGAATAGGGTCGCGAGCACCAACGTTCATCGCTAACAACGTGGTAACGATGAACGCTAGGATGCTGCTGAGCAACACGTTCAATAGGTATGCTTTAGCAACGCCGGGAACACCCATAGCGCTGTACCTATAAGCCCAGAACCCAGCGACTATGCTTGGAAGCGAAGCAAACATATCGACGCGACGAGTAATCGTTTGGTACAACGCGTAGCTGAACGGTGTAAGTTTTCTAGCCAAAATAATGCCCGATAGAGCCGAAACAACTATTGCTGTAGACCGAAGAACTCCTCGCACAATTACCTGTCTTAGAACACCCATGGAGAATCACTTCGATGCATCGTAGCTTAATAGCCTAGCTACGAATTAGTTTAGCCATGGAATAAAAACGTGTTTGCTCGCGGGATTCGGATGAGCATGAAGAGCGAGTAGATGTCAGAGACGCAACCATGGTTCAAGACCAGCAAGCTCTAACAAGGTTGTTGCGGAGATTGTATCGTAGCTAGTCCTCGGATGTAGATGTAGGGTGAAACCAATGAACGATGTGCTGTTTGTTGCTCTACGAAAACTTAGTAGAAGGACCGTAGATCTAGCGCGTACGTTGGGAATGAAAATGCTTGCTATTCCATGCTCTACCCTCTATCTAGATGGTCTTGCCAAGGTGAGCAAAGTCATCAAGATTCTTAGACCGAGAGTTGTAGTAGCACAACTTCCTCAAGGACCTTTACTATGGATCCTTGTAAAGCTTCGCAATCATTACGGCTATAGATTGGT
Source organism: Desulfurococcales archaeon (assembly GCA_027066265.1). GTDB lineage: Archaea > Thermoproteota > Thermoprotei_A > Sulfolobales > Ignisphaeraceae > JAADCV01. The sequence continues at coordinate 808 of JAMOOB010000279.1, read as the reverse complement.
TGCCGATGTTCATACGGGCTTCCTCGTCTACGACGATTGGCGTGGATACGTGTTGAATAGACCGTTTGTTAAGTATCTTAGGTACGCAGATTTAGTGCTCGTACATAACGAAGATATCATCGAGCTTTTACCTACGGAAGTGCGTCGAAAAGCGATGGTTCTCTACGATCCTCCGCCACGCATAGATTTCCCGCTTAGAAAAGTGTTTGATTTTCGCTATGCTGTATTTCCATGTTCGTGGTCTAGAGATGAGGATGTCGAGTACGTGATTCGCGAGTTCTTAGCAGTCGACACCGATCTGAAGCTCGTAGTCACGGGTGATTATCGTAAAAGAATCGATGTTTATAGAAGGTACGCGGGTAGCGAACGCATTGTGTTTACTGGCTACGTAGATAGAGTTACGTACTACTCAATACTTAGTCACGCACTACTCGAGAGTACACAATGCTTTCAACGGTATGGGAAGCACTAGAACTCGAGAAACCTCTCATCGTACCCTATACCCGTACCCTCAGCCGAATGCTGAGCGATTACGTGGTTTACTACTGCGTAGACGAGGCTAGTAGCCTTAGTAGGGTGTTGAAGAACGTTCTGAGCAACGAAGCATTCCTTAACGAGATGAGGAAGAACGTTCGTGAACTGAGGAGAGTTCTCGATGCTCGAAGACGCGTTCAGATGCAATCCTTCAAACATTGGATTGAGAGCATTAATAGTGGAACTCCCGAGACTAGCTTATGGTAAGTAGCTCGATAGAGCATACCAGCTATTTTACCTAGAAACAATCCTAGGCTATACATGCGAGCGTGTC
>JAMOOB010000278.1 GCA_027066265.1 Desulfurococcales archaeon | reverse complement strand
GCCTGAATCCAAGCGCAGAGCTTTCCGTGCATACACTCTCGAGGAAGTGCTTGAGAGAGCTACTAGGAACCCCGTATCAATTCCTCCGAATCTAGCCGATAAAGCGTGGCGATTCAGCGAGGATCCAGAGGTTCTTAGAATGCTACAGGAATGCGCGAAGCTTTGCAAGGATCGTGGAGAGATCGTCGACGAGGATTGCTTGCTGAAGTGTCTGGGAGCGAAGGGTGCTTGGAGGATCGCTAGGGAGAGGTACGGAATCAAATAGCGTGGATCTCGGCGCTAGGATGCTCAGCAACGAGCCGTCGGATTCACGAAGAAGAGCACCCGATCTCGATCGTCGCATCGCTACGCATCTTTTGCATCCCCGTATCATCGCTCGCGACACATCTTCTTGTACGTGTTGAGAAATGCTACGTAGCTTCTGGAAGCTTTTGGAAAGCGTTCGTAGAGCAACCTGTATCTCGTCGCAAACTCTCTCCATGCCTCTTTGAGGGAGCCTTCGAGGGGCTTCGACGCTATCTCGTTCACGAACTTGCAAAAGATCTCTCTTGCTTGCTCGATATCTTCCCTCGTCAGCTCCCTCGGCTCCTTCTTCCCCGTTATCAGGAGCGCTAGGTAGTGCACAATCGTGGGTCTGTGATACACCTTTCCCTCGGCTTTGAGCCTCTGAAGAGCGGTCTTAGTCTTCTCTACGACGCTCCTGCGATAATCCTCTGCGGCGGCTGCCCTCATCCTGAAGTACATATCGATGAATCTCTCTACCTGCTCGATTTGGTACTCTATGAATTCTCTGACAACCGCTTTGTCGGAGACCCTCTCCTTCAACTCCTTTATCTGTTCAACAACCTTGTTCAGAGCATCGACGAGATCCTTGTCCGCCAACGAAACTATCTCTATTCCGTGCTCTGCAGCGAGCCGGAAGAACTTCTTCCAGTGCTCGGCATCCCTAGTAATCCTATCGATGTCTACAACGATCAGCTTCCTGATGCCGTTGTCGAGCATGCTTTTCCACATCTGGGAGAAGACCGGTCTCTCGAAAGGATCGATCGCTCCGGAAGTACCTTTGGGTTCCTCCCACTTTATGCATACCAGGTTGTTCTGCTCGCAGAACGTCTTTATGGCAAACCATTGATTCTCGGGATTCTCATCCTCTTGAGAGACGCGGATGTAGGCATAGGCTATCTCGTTCATCGAACCCCGCGTTAGAGGGTTCTATGCACAGCTTATAAGGATGGGATCCTCTTCAGCCTTTCAATTCGTTGCATCGCTAAGGCGCCGCCCCCATCCAGCGACAACACTCTCCAGAGACTCTGCTCAGAGCATGGCTAGGTACTCGATCAGTGCTATGAGGAGCGCTAGTTCGAGCATATCCTTGACGAGGTCTATCGAGGATCTGCGCTTGATCTCGAGCTCGATCCGCACGAAGAACCGTGGCGAGGAGAGGGTTTACCGCTTCACACATGCATACGATGGAAGCTACGCAAGCTTCAGCGACGCTCCATTCCTTATCGATGCACACTCCCCACTCCTAGTATACTAGAATAGGAGTACTAGCACACCTCGCCCACCCCTTGGGGAGCACGTGGAGTTCCAAGACGCGGAGGTTGGGATCTGCGGTGTGCGGGGTTCCTGGTGGCGTGACGTGTTTCAAC
>JAMOOB010000277.1 GCA_027066265.1 Desulfurococcales archaeon | reverse complement strand
AACTTGAGTGGTTCTGGCATCGGATGCTTCTCTAGGTACTCAACCATTTTCGGAGGCCAATTCGCTGGATCGAATCCTTTCTGTGCTAGGAACGCTATCAACCATCTCTCCGAACCGAAGCCAGAGCATCCAGTCCACAGAGTCTCGCCCTTGTTGTGCCTTATCCGGAAGGGTGCTGTGAACTTGGTTCCGTGGATCGATATGTTCCCTATCTCGAGCCATGCCTTCCTATCCTCTCTAGGACCTCGATGGGGTAGCCATGCTTCGAAGTCTATGGTTCCAGGCCTATCTATGTCCAGCTTCATCTCTGCTTCAACGACACCGCTCTGTTCGTAGAACCACGGCGTTACCCACGCCATCCTCCACTCCAGATCCAGCACCTCGTCCATGAACTTCTCGTAGCGTTCGAGAAGCTCGTTCCTCACCTTGATTACCTGCTCCGGCTTACCGAGCCAAACGACTTCGATTCGATGGAATTCTATGACGCGCTCGACTCCGTGAAGCCCTCCCGCCTCCCATCTAAAGGAGGGGCCGCTAGCATCGTACCACTTGATCGGTAGCACGCTATCGTCCAGAACCTCGTTCTCGAAGAACCAGTAGAACGGTTCGCACTGAGCGAAGCATAGGAAGTAAGTGGGTGGTCGTAGGTACTTCTGAAGCTCTTCGGGAGGAGCTTCGTCCATGACGTGCATGTAGTCGATCAGCTCCTCGAATTCCTCTATGTTGTAGCTCTTGGGGAGGGATGCGAAGATCATCGAGTTTATCACTCCCTTGAGATGACCCGTCTTCAAACCTACCTGCAGTGGGTACATCTTGGGGAAGGTAGCTTCTACGAAACCGAGAGGCTTAACGACTTCTTCGAGGAATAGGTTGCGTATAGCGTTGAGTAGGTAGGTGAAGGGTGGTGTGTAGAGCCATTGACCTATCGACATCCTCTTGATCCAGCCGATCTCTTCCAGGATCTTGTTCGGATCCTCTTCGGGTGGCGTAACCTTCTTCGGCTTGCTCTGCTTGTACAGAACCCAGTGCTCAGCTTTGCCACCCCACTTAGCTCGAGCTTCCTTCTCTTCGATGAGGCGTAGAAGCCTTAGGAAGGTAGGTTTCTTAAGATCGCTTTCATCGAGAACGTCTAGCACTACGATCGTTTTACCATCTACGGTCTCGACGCTCTTCACGAAGGGTATCCTCAGCGATACCCTAACCTCTCGATCGAGCTCTATCCTAGCGTTGCGAAGTCTAAGACCGCGGATACCTACGCGGAAAGCCTTGCCCAACCTCTCGGCTAGAACGTTCCTTACCCTAAGCGATGCCTCGTCTATCCTAACCCTAGGACCGCACGCGAGGTTCATCAACAGTCGAGAACCTTCGATACGCCACTCAACGATCGTAGCACCCTCCTCTGGATTCCTAGCACCTTTCTTTAGGTACACATCGTTGAGGAACTTGATTGCGTTCTCGAGCTCGCTACGAGCTTCCGGAGGAAGTTCTTTGCTGAGAACGATCTCGAGCTCTCCAACGAACTTCATGAACTCTACCTCGAAGCTCTTAAGCGAGCCAAGCTCTTAAATCCCTAACCCTTCATCGAGATCCATGCCAAGGAAGTGATTATATCTTTACAAAAGGTACTTGACTGCACGGGACATCACCGCGTCGTTCCTCAGGAAGCTAGCCGTAGCGATAGAGGTATCTACTTCACGCTACCCCTCGGAGCAACGATAAACATGGACGGTACCGCGATGTATCAAGCCATAGCTACGGCATTCATCGCACACATGCTTGGAGTACCCCTAACGATAGATAAACAGCTAGCGATAGTACTCACCGCAGTCCTAGCATCGATAGGAACCGCTGGCGTACCCGGCGCTGGTCTGATAATGTTGGCGATGGTTCTCGAAGCGGTTGGCCTACCGCTAACTAATCCTCAGGTAGCTATGGCGTACTCCATGATTGCGGGGATCGATGTGATCCTAGACATGGGTAGAACCATGGTCAACGTTACGGGTGATCTAGTCGGTACGCTACTCGTAGCAGAGATAGAGGGTGCGATAGATAAGAGCAAAGGAGCTGTTTGGAGATCCTAGCTCCAAACCTCTTTTTCATCCAAGCTCCTTTGCTACCTTCTTCGAAACCTTATCCGCGAGCTCGATTGGTTCCGGAAACCTCGCTCCCTCTCTCCATATTCTCAACGCTAGCTCTAGAGCAGTATCGGGATCCACGCGATGCCCTACGGTTACGAAGGTCTTGGCACCTCTATACTCAACTACGTACCCAACCTTCTGCTTCTCTACGTATATCGCTACCCTACCGTTCTCCTCGACGAGATCTCCAAAGAGCTTCTTCTTCGCGATTCCTATCGATGGCATGTCTAGGGCTAGACCTATGTGCGTAGCTATCCCAGCTCGACGAGGATGCGCCAACCCGTGGCCGTTCACCATAACCACGTCGATCTCGGTACACTGCTCAACGAGTTCCTTCAGAGCCGCTACCATGAGAGGTGCTTCGCGGAAAGCAAGTAGTCCAGGTACGTAGGGGATCTCTACCTCGCTCGATACCGCTACCCAGCAAACCTCTCGCTGGTTACGAACATCGTAGGCTAGAGCTACAGCGTAGCCAAGACTCTTCCTGTACCCAACATCGAGACCAGCGACGATCTCAACGCGATCCAGTTCGAGGGGTTGGATGAGAGCGAAACGCCCGAGTTCTCTCTGTAGCGCTACGGCTTTGGAAGCTACGAACATTCTCTACGCCAACGGAACGAATCTCTCAACGATACCGCTACGGCTGATCACAGCGATATCGATTCCATCGCCCGACATCGCATCTCTCGAAATAGCTGCACGAATCGCTTTTACAACGAGTTGCTCAGCTTCCTCCAAACCCATGTCTGGTCGATACTCCGACTCCACGATGCCTATGGCTACGGCGGCACCCGTACCGATGGCAGCGTAATCGTCCTCGATCAGCGAACCTACGTAATCCAGTACGTATAAGTGTGGACCCTCATCATCGATTCCTCCGAATAGTATCTCGGATAGGAACGGAGCGTTCTTGTAGCTGTAGAGAATGGATGAAAGTAGCTTGGCGGCTGCACGAACACTCATCCGGGAAGAGGTTAGCATCTCTCGGTACCGGATTTCCGCGGCAATGATGCGGCTAATCCTCTGCATATCTGCGAACAGACCAGCGGCTGCGAAAGCCATTCTATCCCCTACCCGAAACACCTTCTTGCCAGCACGGCTAACGATGTAGCCACCGTAGCTAACCCTCTTCTCAGCTCCTAGAACGACTCCATCCCTAACCCTTACCCCTACAGCAGTAGCTCCGGTAAGCACCAAGATCAGTCACCCAGCTAGACATAGGGTTGGGGAGGGATTTAAGCGACGCTAAGAGCTCGTCTACACATCGACCAACCTCTCGATCGCTGTACGCCTAGCGTCGCGGTACGCATCTCAACTGCTTTACTAGGGAAGTTACTATACTGGCTCTGCCCGGCTTCCAGAGTAGGGTACTGGAGGTGCTGTGCAGAGAGTTCGTGGATAGAGAACACGAGTTGGAGATTCTCGAACGGTGCTGGTCGGAGAGACCATGCTTCGTCGTTGTGTACGGTAGGAGGAGGATCGGCAAGACTAGGCTTGTTAAGGAGTGGCTCCGTGGAAAACCCTACGTGTACTACCTCGCTCAGCTAGCTAGCCACGAATACAATCTTCGTAGGTTCGCCGAAGCATGCTCCAGATCGCTGAACGATCCTTTGATTGCTCGGCTCTCGCCAACCACGTTAACGGATCTACTTCAACTCGTTGTCGAGAGGCACGGAGATCTCGCGATCGTGATCGACGAGTTTACGTACTGGGTAAGGTCTTCGCCTAGGGTTCTCAGCGAGCTTCAGCAGTTCGTAGACGAGATCCTTCCACGTACACGCGTAGCGCTAGTAGTTCTAGGAAGCCTCGTCGGAGTAATGGAGAGCTCGGTTCTCGGTGGAGGTTCTCCTCTCTATGGACGTGCTAGGTACAGGATCAAGCTATCGCAGCTACCCCCATGGTACGTGAAGAGCTTCGTACCGAGCTACGAACCGGAGAAGATAGTTGCGATATACGCTCTCTTCGGAGGAATACCTTTCTACCTATGTATGCTCGATCCTCGACAATCCTTCGAAGAGAACCTACGTAGACTACTCATCGAGCCCGGAGCACCCGTGAGAACCGAGCGAGAGCTCTTGCTCCGCGAAGAGCTTAGGGATCCCCATACCTACAACGCTGTGCTCTCCGCGATCGCTAGAGGCTACGATACTCCAGCCAAGATCGCTCAGATCACGGGTCTCGACCCTAGCCACGTATCGAAGTACCTAAACACGTTGGAGTACCTAGGCTTCGTTGAGCGCGAGGTTCCGCTATTCCATAAACGTGGTCGGTACCGCATCTCGGACCCCATTCTACGCACGTGGTACCACCTAATCGAACCCGTGCAGGAACTTCTCGATCTCGAAGCGTTCGACGAAGCGTTCAGCGCGGTGATGGCTAGGCTCGATACGTACGTAGCTACGGTGTGGGAAGAGATCGTGGGTATATACCTAGAGAAGATTCTGTGCATCGAGGGGTATAGAATCCGTGGAAAGCTTGTGAAGAAGGGTGAGGAGATCGATATCGCGTTGCTGGATCCGGATAGGAAGCGCATCGTCGTGGTGGAAGCTAAGTGGAGCTCGATCGATCTAAGCGAAGCTGAGCGTATCAAGCGTAGACTCGCTAGCAGAGCTCCTAGACTCGTACCCGAGGACTACAGCATCGAGAAGATCTTCGTAGCGGCGAAGAGGTTCGAAGGAGATGAGAAACCGAGCTGGGTAATCGATTCCAGAGACGTTATCGAGCTGAAACCCCTTGCCGAGATCTCCGATCGCTAGGTTTCCGAACCTCGTCTCCAGGGAGGTTCTTCGCTCAGCTCCTTCTCTTCGGCGAGCCCATCGCTTAGAGCTACGTAGCTCTCTAGCTGTCTCGATCTCCACTCCAATTCTTTTGCAAACCTCTCTACGTGGTTAGGGCTCCACACGATTCGTCCACCAACAATGGTGTAGACAACGTCGCTACACTCAGCAGCGTAGACAACGTGGCTACCCACCCTCTTCCTCGTTGGTGGATACATGCGTAGGCTTCGAAGGTTTAGAAGAACGATGTCTCCTACGTACCCGGGCTCTACCAACCCTCCTCGGAACCCCATGGCTTGGTAGCTACCCTTCGTAGCGATGTAGAGAGCGTGGCTAGCTCTCAGCTCGGTATCCCAGTAGCTATGTCTGTAGAGCAGTACGAGCATCCTCATCTCGTTGAGTACGCTAAGCTTATTCGAGCTACACGCACCATCGGTACCCAGACCAACGACTATGCCTCTCGAGATCATTTCCTTGACCGGAGTAAAGCCTCCTACGGCAAGCTTCGCACCGTTCGATGGGTTCACGACTACCCTAGCCCTTCGCTTAGCTAGGTACTCGATTTCCCACGAAGTAACCCAGTTCAAGTGAACACCAACGATGCGTTCGCTTAACCAACCACGTTTCTCTAGGAATTCCACGGGGAAGAAACCCAGCTTCTTCCTGCAGATATACAGCTCCCTCCTCGTTTCGGAGAGATGTATATGCACATCGATGCCTAGATCCTTCGAAGCACCGAACCACGTTTCCAAGGTCTCGAGATCGAGGGCGTAGATCGAGTGGATGTTTATCACGGGTTCGAAGAGCTTGCTACGCATGGATAGCCAGTGCTTGAGATCCTCAACCCTATGCATGCCTGCTATCGGACCCGTACGGATTCTTAGACCGAAGCTCTGCGCGATCTCGACGACCTTCTCGGGGAAGAAGTACATGTCTTGGAAAGCAGTTGTGCCGCAGGAAGCCATCTCCATGCATGCTATCGCTGTTGCGTGCTCGATGATCGAGGGTGTTAGGAATCGTTCTGCTCTCCAAACCCTTGGAAGCCAATCGAAAAGCTCGTAGTCGTCTGCGTACCCACGCAGAACAACCATGGCTGCGTGCGTATGCGCGTTGCCTAGTCCCGGGATCGCTACGTAGTTACCGCAATCGATCTCCTCGATACCCGTAGCGATGTCTCGGCATTCGCCAACGCACGTAATGATCCCGTTCTCGATAACGATATCGATTCCTTCCCTAACCCTTACCTCGCTAGGGCTGGGGGCATCGACAACGAATCTACAGTTCCTCAGCGCTATGCTCATGGAGAGCCTTACCTCGACTAGTTCGATAAACCTAAGTACTCAGCTTATTTCTGCTACCCTAGCCACGAAGCACGTTCGCTACTCTGAGAGGTGGAGAGCGGTGGATCTAGAGAGCTGGGTAACGACGTTCCTCAGCTACGCGATCCCTCTCTACCTCCTAGCCTTCGCGATATACGTGGCTAGAATGTTTAGGGAACCGAGGAGAGTACCCGATCTGGTGCTGGTCGTCGATGCTCTTAGCTACGATCTCGCTGCTTTCCTCGTGATCCTCTCGATACTGCTTCGAACTCCCATAACGATTCCGTGCGCCATAGCTTTGGTGCTCTGGATCTATGCCCTGGATATCTACGTAGCTAAGTACTTGGAATCGAAAGAGCTGGGGTAGATCCATGGCTACGATGCTTAGCTGGATCCTCGTAGTGCTGGGGCAGGTACTGGTTGCGATAGGTATAGCATGCGATCTCATCGCAGCCATACTCATGCATAGGCTACGCAGCTTCTACCTAAGGATACACGCCCTTACCGTGGGGAGCATTGGTGGAGCCGTCGTTCCACTAATCGGAGCGGCTCTCATCGCTGCTGGAAGCGATTTCCTAGGTACGTACAGGTGGTACGTAGCTGGTGGAGCCGTGGTCACGGCAGCGATAACCTTCATCATGGCTGGAGCTGGAACGCATGCAATTGCACGCGCTGTTCTTAGAACTCGTGCCGTCGAGGAAGAGCCTAGCTCGGGTGCCTAGCCATGGATGCAGCAACCCTGTGCCTAGCCATGATCGGGTTCGCTTCGTTGCTCTCGGTCTTCGCAACCATCATGGCGGTACTCGATAGGGATCTCCTTAGAGCAGCACTGTTCTCGGCTCTGCAGAGCACGCTCTACGCGTTCCTGTTCTACGTACTGATGGCTCCAGACATCGTTCTGGTCTACGTAGCCGTAGCCGTAGGCATCTACCCGCTCCTCATCGTGCTCCTAATCAAGAAGGTGGGAAGGTTCGAAGAGGTGGGAAGGTGAGGAACGTAGTCGTTGCTCTAGCCGTGGTCTTCACCGTGCTGCTCCTAGCCTACGCAACGTACCTAGGAGCCCTAGGACCGATACCACCCAACGATCTTCGAGAGCTCGCGAAGGCTTTGCTGGAGCGTAGCTACCGTCCGTGGAACCCCTTCAACACGTCGATGTGTCCGGAAGCCGTTACCGCCGTGGTATGGGATTTCAGAGGTCTCGACACGGTGTTCGAAACCGTTGTGTTCTACGGAGCCATCGTTGCAACGCTAGCGCTGTACCGAACCACATCCAGGTCGCTGGGATTGGTTGGGGAAAGGCTCTCGCTTATCGTTAGGTACGCAACGCTCGTATCCGTACCGATGATACTGATCGTAGCAGCGGCAACGGCTCTCCACGGACAGCTAACACCGGGCGGTGGTTTCCAGGGAGGTGCTATCGCTGCGGTAGCACCCGTGGTAGCACTCGTCGTGTTCGGTCGTAGGAAGCTTCTCGATCTCGGAGTAACCTACGTTAAGGCGCTGATCGTGAGGAACCTAGCTCTCGTAGCGATAGCTCTCACCGCCCTCGGACCCCTCATCGCAGGGATCGTTCTCGGGATCGATGCATACGTTCTGCAGAACCAGGGTAAGGTAGGTGCACCGCTTTCCTACCCACCGTGGATCCTCGACGTTCCTTCGGGAGGCTCCGTTATTCTATTCAACATCTTCGAAGCTCTCGCCGTAGCCGCCGGCTTCACCCTCGTCTTCCTAACGCTTGCCCTAGACGAGGAGACGGCTCGTAGAGAGCTGGTGGGTGAAGACCGTGGTTGGTGATCCAAAGACTCTGGTGGCTCTCATCGTACTGTTCTCGCTCTACGCAAACCTAGGAGCATCGATGTATGGCGTGATAGCTAGGAAGAACCTCGTGAAGAAGTTGATATGCTTGACGATGCTGGGGGACACGGTCAACGTCTTCGCTATCCTCGTAGGGTACCGACTGAGTCGTGGAGGAACTCCCGTACCACCAGTCTTCACGGAGTGGAGCAAGGCTTCGGAGAAGCTACTTGCGAACTTCGTCTCTAGAAGCGTGGATCCACTACCCCAAGCATTGGTGCTTACGGCTATCGTGATAAACCTCGCTGTAACGATCTTCCTAGCTACGCTCATCCTCTACACGCATCGTCACTTCGGAACGGTTGAGATGGATCGCGTTAGCGAGATGAAGAAGGGTGAGCTCGTTGATGAGGTCGAGGTTAGCTAGATCCCTAGCTCTATCGATCCTCTGCTTCGCGCTCTACATCATCTACACGGGATCTACGAGGATCTACGACGTGGTTACGGGCATCGTGGTCTCGCTAATCGTAGGACTAGCTCTGGGACCACTCATCGTTGAGGATTGGAGGAAGAGTCTCGATATACGTAGGCTCGGTAAGCTCGTAGCGTTCACCACGAAGTACTTCCTCGTCCACGAAACTCGAGCGCATCTGGATTTCATTGCTCGTGGACTCGGGTTGAGACCCATGAAGCCTCGGATCGTATGCCTAGAACCCGCTACGAAGAGTGGGTTTGGATTGACGGCGCTCTCCATAGCCATAACCAACACTCCGGGTACGGCGGTGATCGACGTCTACGAAGATCGTGGAGAGATCTGTGTTCACTGGGTAGCAGCTGGAGAC
>JAMOOB010000276.1 GCA_027066265.1 Desulfurococcales archaeon | reverse complement strand
CTAAGCATTGGTTGCTAGAGTGCTGCATGGTGGATACCATCGATAGGATCCATATCGTTCTAGGAATCGTTGCTGGGATACTTGGTAGCTACGTCGCGGCTTTGATCTGTGAAGGTGGTGTAGGTATAACGTTGTTCTCGAAACCTCTATCCATTAGAAAGCTTCTGTTGCTATCCGTACTAATGTTGATAACCATCGATACAACGGCATCGCTCGCAACGAGCATAGCAATGGTTAAGTACTTCGCACCATACCTAAAGCTAAATCAAGCAATGTACGTAATCCTCCTAGTATGGAGAAACCTACTAAGCTTACTAGTATTCTACTCGCTGCTTTCGTTCATTACCGCGCTTGCGATAGGCAAGGCTTTTGCAGGTATTGGAGCAACGTTAATTATGTCGCTCATAGTGGTACCGCTAAGTAGTGACTTGCTATGGAATCTAGGACGTTTACTAGGGGTATACATACTAACGGTTAGTTCTAGTCTTAACGAGATCAGCATCTTCGATGTATACAACCTCATTGTTCTAGCACTCCTCGTCGCGATGATTGTTCGTGGATGGGAGGTGGTGAAGAAATGAGAATCTACCTAGCGCTCCTCCTAGCCCTGGCAGCGCTTGGAGGTCTATGCATAGGTCTCGCAATACTACCACTAACGGCGATGCCTTACAAAAGCTTCTGTACATCGTACGTAGGGAAGGTTTGGCTACCCAACGGAACCGCTATCTCCGATCTATACTACGGTCCTACCACGGTCGAGCCCTACCCACCTGGAAAGCTCGTGCTCGAACCATCGAGGCTATCGGACTTCAACGTTACGCTGGTGCTGAACTACGGGAAACCTGTAGCCGTAGTGGTTTGGCATAGCTACGACTCTGTAGAGATAGAGTTGAAAACCTGGAACAGGTTGGAGATCTTCAGCACGGTTCCGGTATGCGTTAAGGTAGTTGCTTACCGAGACATCGATCCCTACCTACTATCCCTAGGCATGGCTCTGCTCGTTGCTTCGATAGCTCTACGCGTAGGGATGGGCTATGCCCTACGTAGAAGTTCGTAACTTGGTTAAGAGGTTCGGTGCTACGGTAGCACTCAAAGGTGTTAGCCTAGATATCGAGAAACCTCTACACCTCTTGGTGGGTCCCAACGGAAGCGGTAAGTCTACGCTCATCAACATCCTTGCCGGTGTTAGGAAGCCTAGCAAGGGTTACGCAAAGGTGTTCGGAATCGAGCCCTACAAGAACGTGGAAGCTCTTCGTGGCAAGGTTAGCTTCCTACTGGATGGTGCTAGGCTACCACCTCTAGCAACGGTTGAGGAAGTTCTTAGGAGCTTCGCCGACGACGAGGGTATTCCGTGGAGCGAAGTTCTCGAGCTATGTAGATTCCTAGGCATCGACTACCTAGGCAAGAGGTGTCGAGCTCTCAGCGCTGGTATGGCTAAGAAGGTTCTGCTAGCCATAGCCTTCATGGGTAGCCCCGAGCTAACGATACTAGACGAACCCTTCGCCAACCTCGATCCTTTGACGTGTAGGAAGATCGTGGAGATGATCGTGGAACGCATTCGAAGAGGTTTGAAGACCATCATAGCTACACACATACTACCAACCATACCCTTACCACGCAGCACTTCGCTAACCCTACTCATCGATGGGGAGGTGGCTATC
>JAMOOB010000275.1 GCA_027066265.1 Desulfurococcales archaeon | reverse complement strand
CACAAAAACCTTTTTCTTACTTACCGCATTCACGGGGTTTGCTTGGAGGTCAAGCTCATCGCCTTCACCAAGCCTTTGATTGGAGACGATCCTAGGAGAACGATTCTGCTAGCGATCAAGGTTTCGCAGGGTAAGCTGCATGAGAAGAGCGTCGAGCACTACCTAACCAAGTACTCTGAGAAAGATTTGGAGAGGTACCTCATCGAAGCCGTTAGGTACCCATCGGTATACGAACACGCGGTCTTCACCTTTCTCATCGACGGCATATCGAGAGTTGCCAGCCATCAACTCGTTAGACATAGGTTAGCAAGCTATACTCAGGAGAGTCAGAGGTATAGCGAGAGCTATATGAAGAGAGTCGTGGATTCGTTAGCGAAGCTCGTAGAGGAGAAGCGTATCCCTATCGATGCTAAGGCGTTGGAGCTTTATCGAGACGGTAGGTACGCTGAGTTCATCAAATCGTTGCTGAGCTACGTAGAGAGCTTAGGTGGTTGCAGAGCACTGGATAAGGAGACGGCTACCAGTATCGTGGAAGCCGTTAGCGAAGGATTCGTCGTACCTCCAACCCTTGGTGAAGAGGATCGCGTATGCGTATGCATAGAGTACCTACGTTCCGTAGCTACGTACTACGAACTTCTATCGAGAGGAGTACCACTCGAAGACGCTAGGTTCGTCGTACCCCAAGCGATAAAGACGAGGATCCTCATGACCGTGAACCTAAGGGAGTTGATCCACATTGCGTGTCTAAGACTCTCGAAGAAAGCGCAGTGGGAGATAAGGCAACTCGTAGCAGCGATGATACGCGAGGTAGCTAAACTAATTCCGCAGATCGTAGAGATCCTAGAACTAGCATGTGGAACGAGTTGCCTCGAGATCCCTGGAATCGAAGATCTATGCCCTAGGAAGTAGGTAGTGATTAGCATAGCGTAGATGTATCATCGATTCTAGAAATCAGCCTTCTAACTAACGTCATAGGAATGCTTACGTAGGTACGGAACGGATCCGAGAGAACGTAATGGGAAAGCTCGTTCATGGTTATCATGCTTTGAATGCTTTAGTAGCGAATGCATGTGGGGATAGGCTTGGCTATTCGTGAAGCTAGTGAGGAGGATGTTGATGAGATTGCTAGCGTTATAAACGAAGCCAATTACCATGCTTACCGCAACATCGTTCCCGAACCATACTTTAGGTACCCCGTGGTTACGCCTAGCGAGATACTCAACGATATGAAGCGTATGAAGTTCTACGTATACGAAGTGGATGAGAAGATCGTTGGTGTTGCTGCGCTAGAGATCGTGACGAACGATGTTGGTTGGATTAGGTGGGTCTACGTACACCCACGCTACCAGGGAAAGGGTATCGGAACCGCTTTGATGAAGCACGTAGAGAAAGTTGCTCGTAGCTTGGGGTTGAAGAGGTTGAGGTTGTTAACCCACGAGAAGGCTGTTTGGGCTATAAGGTTCTACGAAAAGCTGGGATTCAGAATCGTTGACTATATCCAGAGAATTGCGTGGAGAGACGTAGTTATGGAGAAAGAGCTTTGAGACCTAGGCATCGCTTCCCTAGCTCAAAGCTCTCCTCAAGACTTTCGATGATTCTACACCGAGCCTCCCCTCCTCAGCCATGGTCTCCAACACCGTTCGGTAGATAGGCATCTGGAACGCTATCGAGTTTCCTATCCACGCTTCGTTGGGAGGAGCTTTACCTCCAAGCCATTCCGAGAATATGGGTGTAACAACGTTGTTCTTCAGAAACTCGTTCCATAGCGGATGGAGTTCGAGCGCATCGAGGTCTTCGACGAGTCTAGAGATCTCTCTAAGTAGCTCCTTCTCAGCAACTCGATGACTACGAGCATAGCTCTGCAAAGAGATTCGAACCTTATCGATGTACGGAGATACCCATCGCTCGAGCATCCACTCCCTACGCCACAGCTCGTATACAGCTCTCGGACAACCTCCGCATAGCTTCCACACTGCTTCGACATCGTGCGGAGATCCAAGCTCTTCGAGTATACGTGCTAGATGCTTCTTGTCTAGGTGCCACATCTGGTACACAACCATGTTCTTCCCCTCCTCACGCTTGAAATCGTAGAGCGCTGTACATTCGCTTGTAAGCATAACTACGTATACTTCGCAACCGAAGCTCCATGCAGCATCGTAGATCTCCTTACTTAGACCAGCAACGAGATCCCGTATCGATACGCGGTACCTATCCAACGTCGATGTCACTTCGTCGAATATCAGTACGAGCCTACGATTCCTAACCTTCAAAGCGTTCACTAGGTGCTTGACGAGTTTGTAGAGATTGAATAGAAGCTTTCCACGATCTCCGAGGAAGTTCTCGACGAAGTTCTCAACGATTCCAACGATCTCCGAAGGCGTCGTTCCGTAGAATTCCTCGAGTGCAAAGCTCTGAGGAACGTTGATGTACGTAGCGATGACTTCCTTCGCAGTGCTTAGAGCTCTCGTCAATGCTCTCGCAAACTCTGTCTTTCCGCATCCCCACGGTCCGCTGACTACGTAGATCAACGAATTCCTAGGATCGACATCCTCGCCAAACCTTAGGAGCTTCAGCATCTCGAGAAGCTCTTCATCTCTATCAACGATGCGGATACCTAGATCGGAAACCCTGTACTCGTGGAATGCCTCTAGAATGCTTCGCATCGTAGCCTCCTCGATGTGTCTAGGCTTCGGAAGATAATGAACGTGTAGAGCTACCACGATTCGGCGAGCGTAGAGAACGAAAAGAATCTGGGGTAACGTACGTCGAGGAACGGGATCGCTAGAGCTTTACTACTCTAAGGGATTCCGCGATCTCTCTACCTCGTTCGTACGCCTGTCTATTGATCTCT
Organism: Desulfurococcales archaeon; assembly: GCA_027066265.1. Lineage (GTDB taxonomy): Archaea > Thermoproteota > Thermoprotei_A > Sulfolobales > Ignisphaeraceae > JAADCV01. The sequence continues at coordinate 6,087 of JAMOOB010000275.1, read as the reverse complement.
GCGATCCTACCCTTACCGATCTTCGAAACTTCTTTCGCTAGGTACTCCGTATCGATCCATCTCTCCAGTATCACGGAGGCTACTCCCAGCATAACCATGTTCGTTGCACGTGGGTTTCCTAGGGATTCAGCTACGTTCGATGCTGGAACCGTGTATAGGTTAGGTATGCGTGCACGTAGCCACTCCAACACCTGGTTCTCATCGACGCTGCCATAGATACCGGGTATGGCTGGGTATATCACCTTGGTATTCGTAGCTAGCACACCGTTGCTTCTAAGGTAAGGAACGCTCCTAACCGCTTCGATGAGCTCGGTACTCACGACTAGGTGAGCCATTCCGGATGAGAAGGTTGGTGCATAGATCTCTTCTCCAATCCTTAGGAACACGACTACGCTACCACCACGCTGAGCCATTCCATGGGTTTCAGCAGCAAGAGTCTCGAACCCTCTAGCCATGGCTGCTTCCGCTAGTAGCCTAGCCATGGTTAGCAGACCCTGTCCACCAACACCCGTGATAACTACGTTCACGAACTTCATCCTCTCCACACCTCGCGAACCTTCTCAACAAGTTCAGGGTTCTCCGGCTTGATTGCTCCCACGGGGCATATCGATGCGCATACACCGCATCCAGTACATAGCTCGGGATCTATCGTAGCCTTCCTATCCTCTCGACTCCTAGGTCTTATCGCTGGACACGCGAACTTGTTGTAGCATAGTCCGCAACCAACGCATTTCTCTGGATCGACGAAGTACCTAGGGATCTCGAGACCCATGCTACGGATCTTTCTAACGGCTTGCAGTGCGCATAGTCTTCGAGAGACTATGAGCGCTGGCTTCCTCTCCTTCTCGACGTACTCGATCGCTTCCCTAAGGATCTTCTCGGTCTCCTCGATGTTCGCTGGATCGAAGACCTTCACGTACTCGACACCGCACGCACGTGCGATGTCCTCGATCTTCACGATCTTTGCTTCGCGTCCCGTAGCAGTGATACCCGTGCTTGGATTCGGTTGGTGACCCGTCATCGCGGTGATGCGGTTGTCCAGCACTATCACCAGCACTGGTTTCGAGTTGTAGACAGCGTTGATCAGGGGTGGTATGCCGGCGTGGTAGAACGTGGAGTCTCCGATTATCGCTATCGGGATCCTATCGTCTACAGAGATAGCGAAGCCGTTGGCCATGCCTAGACTACCACCCATCTCGATCGTGGTATCGTGTAGTCGGAACGGTGGGTTGAGTCCGAGGGTATAGCAACCAATGTCGCCGCAGAAGATAGGTTCGTGTTCAACACCACGCTCAGCGTTGAGCCTATCCACCACCTTCCTAAGAGCGTAGTAGAGAGGTCTGTAGGGACATCCAGGGCATAGCTGGGGTGGTCGTGGGAAGACGAAGCTGGGTAGCGTGGTTTCGATACCGCTGGGCTCTGCGTAGTCGATACCCATGAACTTGGCTACGGCACGCATAGCTCTCGTCAAGCTCATTTCGTAGAGGTACCCAACGAGATCCTTTCCATGTACCTCGATACTCATCCCCTCGTCCACGACCAAGCTCTTCAACTGCATCTCTACCACGGGCTCGAGCTCCTCGACTACGAGAACCTTCTCAACTCCTTCCAGAGCCTTCCTAACTAAGTCTCTGGGTAGAGGTACTACGGTGCTGAGCTTCAGAACCCTAACCTTGTCGCGGATCCCTAGATGTTCCAACGCTTCAACTACGTAGGAGTAGGATATGCCGGCACCAACGATCAGAACCTTGCCATCTCCTTCAATAGCGTTGAATGGGAAGGAAGATAGCTTCTCTTCGATGCTACGCCACTTCTCCACAAGCTTAGCACGTAGCTTCCTAGCATTGCTAGGAACCAATACGTAGCGTTCCGGATCCTTGAAGTACTTCCCTCTACGAATAGGCTTACTGATGGGTCCCAGCTCTACGACTACCCTAGTATGGGAGATCCTCGTCGTGGTTCTGAGTATTACGGGGTGCTGAATCTCTTTGCTGAACTCGAAGCATTGCTTGGTCAAGTCCTTGACTTCCCTAAGAGTCGTAGGCTCGATCACGGGAATGTATGCGTGGAGACCGTAGAGACGATTATCCTGCTCGTTCTGACTACTCCACATCGATGGATCGTCCGCCGATACGATCACGAACCCTTCCTCGACACCAGTGTACGCAGAGCTAAACAAGGGATCGGCAGCTACGTTGAGACCAACGTGTTTCATAGCGGTCAAACTACGTGCTCCAGCCGTAGCCGCTGCGAAAGCTGTTTCGAAAGCAACCTTCTCATTCACGCTCCACTCAACGTATATCCCAAGATCGTTAGCTACCTCGGCAAGCGATTCCACGATCTCCGTCGAAGGAGTTCCGGGATAAGCCGTAGCAACCGCGATCCCAGCCTCGATAGCGCCTCTAGCAATAGCTTCGTTACCTAGCAGAAGCGCACGACCAGATTCTCTTCCGATAGTCTGTTTAAGCCCCATAGATCTACCCCACCAAACAAGTACTTAGCTAAGAAAAAGGTGCATAAACACCATCCGAACTCAGTAATGAAACGATTCCACGATGATCAACTCGATGGATGTTCCACAGACCATATATACTTGGAAACGATATTGATGCGTGGGATACCTATGGAGATGGTGGCTACAGTAGATGAGCGTGGAAGGCTGTTGATACCGGGGGAGATACGTAGAAGGATAGGTTTGAGTGGTAAGACGAGGGTTCTCGTACGTGTTAGGGAGGATAAGGTTCTCGAGATCGTACCCCTAAACGTACTGCTGGAAGATGTTCGAAAGCTATTCGACGAGAAATTCCGTGATTGGAGAGAGGAGGATCACGAAGCTTCGAAGCTTCTGCAGGAGATGGTGAAGTAGATGGTTTCAACGATTATCGATACCGTCTACCTAGTTGCTTACCTTAGGAGTAGAGATCCTTTACATAGGCAAGCGATGGAAATTCTTGAGAATCTTGATTCAGAGACAAAGGTTTCGCAAGCATCGTTGATAGAGCTGGACCTACTGATGAAATCGCGTGGATTTACGGATTCCGAACGAGCTAAGACGTGGAGCATCCTAGAGAAGATAATTCCAATCGAATGCATAGAGATCGTAACACCTAGGGATCTAGCACTCGCTGCGATGCTTGTGGAGAGGTACTCGATGGACTACTTCGATGCGTTGATAGCAGCGCAGTGCATCAATAGGAATGCAAGGCCTCTAACCACGGATAGCAAGATTATAGAGGTCGTAAACGCTCTATCAAGTAGTCGACGAGCGTAAACGTAGTGGGTATACTGGTCTTCAGGTTAGGGATACTGCTATGAGCCTAATCATATCGGCGGTGTCCTCGGCTCGATCTGAAGCTGCTTCGAGGGTATCGATAAGGTCCTTGGCTATCATGCTCCACGTAATGGATCGAGTTCCCGATCTCGATTCTCTGAAGATGTATTCAAGGGCTTGCATCCTAACCTCATCGACTTCCTCTTCTCTACGCTCAACCTCATCGCTTAGCTCTAGCGCTCTACTTGGGCTCGTGGAGAGTGCTTCTATTGCTCTGCAGAGCGTTCTCGAAGCATCTCCGATCCTGCTCCCCATCTCCTTGATGAATTTCAGAAGCTCTTTCCCTAGCTCGATCCCGACATCTATGGAGATAAGCAACCTTCTTGCCGCCGCCTTGGCGTAGGCAGCTACGTCGTCCATCCTAAGCACGAGTCGTAGCAGGTACTCCCTATCCATGGGATGTATGGAGCTCCTACTCATCTCGCCCAGAATACTCTTCTTAACATCGTCAGCGCGTCTCTCTTCCTCGAAAGCTTTCTCGTATAGTTTCCTAGCGTTCTCCAGATCGTTCCTCTCGATCGCTTCGATCATCCTCTCCATAGCTTCGACAACGCTAGCAACAATGTTGCAGTGATCAACGCATCTCCGGAGGAACTCCTCTTCTATTCTTCTCGATGCCCAGACCCACGTAGCCATGGCTAGCTCACCAGCTTTACTACAGCTAGGTAGAGACCACAGCTTATTAAGGATGCTACGGGGAGGGTCAGAAGCCAAGAGAGTAGGATTAGTGCAACGATCTTTAGGTTGACTCCTCGTAGGCTCCGATGCTTTGCTATGCCAACACCTATCACGGCGGATACGCTTGCGTGGGTCGTCGATATAGGCATTCCGTAGCCTATCAGTACGTAGGGAATCGTGGTGAAGAGCCACACATCGAGCGCACTCGCTAGGCTTGCCGAGGCCGACATGGGGTAGTCTAGCCTAGTGATCCTGTAGGCGATGGTCTGGACCACGCGGTACCCAGCAACGATACCACCGATCGCGATGCCTATCGCACCCATTGCCGAGAGTATGAGTAGGCTCGTACTGCTCGGAATTCCTAGGTACCTCGAGGTTACGGCTACGAAGACCCCCGTAGCGTTCCCAACGTCGTTCGCTCCATACGCGTAGGCTGCGAAGAGGAGAGAGGCTACGAGGATCCTACGAAACAGTGCTTCAGCACGTTCGAGAGAACTACGCGCGAGCTTCTCGAAGAGCTTGGCGAAGCCTAGGTAGAACACGAGTGCGAGGAACACAGCCGTTAGCGGAGACGTGATCCAGCTCAAGACTATGGATACGATCACGTTCCACCTGAGATCTCCCAGCCCTAGCCTACCCATGAAGACGTAGGCGAAGCCGATCCCCAGCACGGCGCCCGTAATGCTCTGGCTCGTCGATATCGGCATGCCTAGACGGGTAGCGGTAAGGATCCAGATACCAGCCGCAATAACCGAGATCAAAGCTCCGAGAACATCGACTTCCGGAACCACTCCCTTGCCAAGGGTCTTGATAACCATCCTACCCTGAACCACGGCGCCTACGAATACGCCGGTGCCGAAGAGAAGCAGAGCTCTTCGAAGCGTTACAGCTCCGGCACCAACGGCAGCAGCCGTAGGGTTCGCAGCATCGTTGGCACCCATGTTGAAAGCCATGAATAGCGCTGCTACGTAGCCTAGGACTAGAAGCAGCTGTTCGTTCATTTCGTAACCCATTCCACGACCACGCTTAGCCAAGGATATAAGCCCGGCTATCCAATAGCACTGAAGGCTACGTAGCTCTACGAAGACCTCTAGAGAGCTACGAAGAGATGCTTCGAGTAAGCTCAGCGCTAGAGGGCTTCGTCACTTCGTCGGGACCCGGCAAGACTTCATCATCGCCGAACAACTGCTACGAACACGGATATCCTCGCCCAGCGGATTCTATTGATACGCACCCGATAAACATGCATAGCTAGGCGCAATCCCATAGCTGTAGGTATTCGATCCTCGACGAAAACGATTGCTGAAGCGCGGAGCTACGCAAAAACGAGGTATCGATGGGTTTAGATCTGTATCCGGTTCGCTATCGATGCAAGGATCCGAGTCTTCTCCAACGCGTATCCGTAGGGTATGAGATCGAGCCATCCACTCGTAGTTAGAGCGATCCTCTTCGGACTACACTGCCTAACCACTTCCTTGATCACTGTCTCGACATCGCTCTCCTTATCGATGTAGATATCCCTAGCATTGATAGCACCCACCGCAACTCCTTCGAGACATACATTCGCGAGAAGCTCCTTCCCCTTCCTCAGATCGTCCGCGATGCTAACGGCAACGAAATCGCTCTTAGCATCCGTGAGGGGTTCTACGACCTCTTTCCTAGGTACTGCGTAGTACAGTGCGAGGATCTTGAGAACTGGTAGATCGGCGAAGTACTTGTTGAAAAGCTCTCTAACGAGCTCTGCATCGCTTCGTGCAGCATCTACATCGCATAGCCAAGGCTCGTCGATCTCCACAACCTTGGCACCGGCATCGATAGCCTTTGCAAGCTCGTCTCTAAGCAACCTAGCAACGTCCTCAACGATATCCTCGAACCTAAGACCCTCTACGAGCTTGGATAGCTTGACGAAGGTTACGGGTCCTGGAACCACTACCTTAAGCATTGCGTTGCTGGGAACGTGCTCAATCAATCTACGTACTCGTGGTGCTAGCACGGGTTGGGATGGAGAGGGTCTCTCGACGAAGATCGGTACGCGGTAGAAGAAGTTGTTGTCGAAGAACCTCAGAAGACCATCGACG
>JAMOOB010000274.1 GCA_027066265.1 Desulfurococcales archaeon | reverse complement strand
GTGAGACATCACGCCCTGCGGCGTAGATAGGATCAGTATACCTATGTCTCTCGATGGAAGGAACCTACGTAGCCAGGGCGGCATCTCGATCAAGTCCCTAACCTTGACCGACCACCTAGGCTTTATAGCACCAGCCTTGTTTATCCTGCCCAGCAGCTGTACAACGATCTTGCCCCACCTACCATCGTCGATGTACTCGAACTCTCCGATGTAGCCATACCTCTGCATTACTCGGAGAACCCTTATGATGAGCTTGGATGCTGGCCATATCACTACCTCCTTCTTACGTCTCATCTCGGCATTGGTGATCGCAGCCATGGCGTTAGCTAGGGGATCCATCATCACCATGGGTTACGCACCTCGCTTCAGTTGTACTTCCTAAAGCCTAGCATGAAGGCTATCTCGCGGAAGCACTGACGGCATAGATAGAGCCCGTACTTCTGGATGACGGCGTCCCTCGAACCACAGCGCCTACATACCTGTACTCCACGACCGTACTTCCTTACTTCCGGTGGTCTGTACTTACCCATCACCATCACCTCTAGCGACGTACTACTCGAATACCGAATAAGAGCTCTAATAAGAGCATCGCTTCTTCGCGCGATACGCGATGTCTCTTCGGTATCGATGGTCTTCTACATCTTCTCCTACGCATTACGCGGAAGCCAGGTCTTTCTATCGTTAGCACCACATCCATGCCGAATATACCTAGCTCTGGATCGTACTTTACTCCGGGTAGAGAGATGTGTTCCTTTATTCCGAATGCTAGGTTCCCGAACTCATCGAAGCTACTCTCCTTAACCATGTAGTTGACTGCGTAGAACGCTTTCTTGAGGAATTCCAGCGCTTTCTCTCCTCTAAGCGTTACGACTGCAGCTATTGGTTGTCCACGACTGATACCGAACTCCTTGATCGTCCTCTTAGCGTTCCTTATAGAAGGTTCCTGACCTGTCAAGAGCTTCAGTACTCGTACTGCTTTCTCTAGGCGATCGCTAGCACCACCAACACAGATGTTTATCGTTACCTTCGAGATCCTCGGTATGAGCATCGGGTTCGAACGCCACTTACTAAGTATGCTCTCAACTACCTGTGGTTCGAGGAAGCTACTTGTGAACGATTCCGGAACGCTCTCAATAGTAATGGCTCCGTTCCTAATCACGGGAGCGACGCTCATGGTTACTCCCTCACCTTGATCACAGGCTTATCCCTTCCTATAACGAAGACGTAGTCCAGGATCGTCTGGAACTGGTGACCCTCTTCATCTTCGAGCGTTACCAACGTTCTTCTCCTACCCATACCTGGTTGCACGTTCACGATCCTACCTATCCTACCAACGTTCTTACCATCGATCACTATGGCGAGAGCACCTTTCTCGAACGGTATGTGATCCACGATTTCCTGGCTAGGGACCTTGATGAGTAGGGTATCCATAGTCTTGTACACGTCTTCGCTTGGCTTCGTCGGGTTGCTGACCCTTACGAGGATGTTACGCCCGTCGTGTAGGTTTAGCTGGATGTGTCCACCCTTCACAGTAGTCTTGTTCTCTATTCTAACAAGCTTCAGATTAGCCTCTTCCTTGGGTATCCTTATAGGCCATAGGAACTTCACGGGGTGCGGAACCATCCTGTAGTGCTCGTCTAGGTCGGGGAAGGAAATCACGTCCATGAGTCCTACCGGG
>JAMOOB010000273.1 GCA_027066265.1 Desulfurococcales archaeon | reverse complement strand
AGTTAACTGGGGCTTAACTTCACCCCGGTAGAGTTAACCCACTCCAAGGCGGGCATGAAGCGCCTTCGCACACCATCAGCTGAAGAACTCTCATCGCGGCTCCCTGGAGTAACGGATTTGGGCAAGAAGTCTATGGACTGCGAAGAACTAAGTAATACCTTACCTCGAAGACCTTCTTCAAAACGATGCTTTGTGGTCTAGCTCACCGAATACGTACACCTCGATACCTAGGGTACACTTGTAGATCGACTAGGCGATGCACGACCCGAAGCTGTGAAGCGTACCTGTGCTGCAATCCCGTTCAATTGTAACAATGTATCTCTTTCCTCATGTTCTACATGATCGACTCTGTTCGAAGGATCTCGATCTCGAGCTGCAGGAATAATTCCATTGCTCTATAAATCGAGTACTAGTACAAGAATTCCTCGCTCCACACTCATACTGGTATACTTACCGGTACATCAACGGAACGCCGAACATTAGTGATCTTGGCATAGGGGCCGTACGATCTAGCACCACCTACATGGCGTTTCGAGACCTCCATCATGTAAAGAAATACTTGTTTCCAAACGAACATTCCTAAGGAAAGAGGATGAGTTCAGCTATACACAGAATCGTTGACTCGCACAATTGTAGCACGATTTACTCACTAGTGTATCAACCAGTTCACTACTACATCGATCCGTTCCCGAATCTATGTATCGATGCTTTATCAAGTCTTTTCCAAGATTTGCTAGGGTAGCTATCTACATCCTTGTCGAACATCTCCGTAGAGAATCGTTGAAGCTAACATGTTCTTCGATGATGAGTATCCATCTCGTTAAATTCGATTTCCGCGGATCTATGAAGAGCATTGACGCACAGCGCTCACCGGCAATGGTTTAGGATCGTGATCTAGAGGTATAGCACTGCAATACCTTGACAGTTAGCATCATCGAGCGTAGTGCTATCATCTACTTGACGGAGCACGAGGACAGAACCTCGAGGTTTCACTCCATAGCAGATTCCTTCGATTACTACAGTTCGCTACGAAGATCGTGAACTAGATATCAAGAATCTTGCTTAGTTTGTTTAGGTTCGAGATCGCGACTTCGAGAATAGCGTATCGAGTTGAACGCATTCCCAGATCGTAGCCCTTGCAATGACTATGTAGCATCGTGTATACGTGGATAGGCAATACTTGCTGAGCTCGGATTCTGCTTTTCGTACTCTAACGCTGATAACAATACGTCGAAAAGCTTTGGTAACTACTCGATCCTCGCCATGTAGATACGTCCCAACGCAACTTCATCGATACCGAGTTCGTGAAAGGTACTCGAATCCGTACAACACTGTTAGTACCCTCGATCAACAACGAAATTGTTGCAAAGCTTCTCGCGAAAATCGATGATTCGACGCGGCAACTCGCTACGTACGCAATCGCATTATAAGCCCTGAACTACCACTGTAAACAATGGCGGTGCGCGGGTAGGGCTGGGGGGCTCGCCCTCCCCCGAACCCGAAATGGGCGTTACGCGGGGGCCAGTAACCCGCCACGGGCAGCGGTCCCCTTGGCGGAGAGCCCGCACCGCGATGAGCTCCGCCCCGTGGGGCTGGCGGTGGCGGGGCTCCCTCCGGAGGGAGGGAGCTACCGCCTTTGCGGGGGGAATCGGTCAGGTCCGGAAGGGAGCAGCCTAACC
>JAMOOB010000272.1 GCA_027066265.1 Desulfurococcales archaeon | reverse complement strand
TGAAGCTCTCAACAAGATCTCTACGTGTAGTCCTTTAACGATGTCTTCGAGTCTTACGAAGATGTTGACGGGGTCTCCGTAGATATCGCGCTTCGTATTCCATACTATGTACTCGAGGCTTCGATCTTTCACGATGCGATACACGTAGAGATCGCCGTTCTCCGTAGCTATCGGCGTGAATCGTAGCGATCCGTTGGGGTACAGCACGAGCTGTATGTAGTGGTACACCGGTATGCCGTAGGCAGAGCTCGATAGAGGTGCTCCCCCACCTCCCGTAATGATGTACGGTACACCTTCGTAGACACCGTAGCGATAAACGTGGATGTGTCCGAATAGCATTAGCTTAACAACATCTCGATACTCCTTAACTAGGGTACGTAGCTTCTCCATCTGTTCATAGCTAAAATCGGTTGGGTAGTTGTAGTTCTGGTACGTTATGGGTACGTGCCATGCAAGGACTACGTACAGCGATTTGCTTCGAGCTTCTTCGAGGATTCTACGCAGTTCGTTGTAGAGTACATCGTCTAGAGCGTATCCGTTGACTAGCGCAATCATCCAGCGATCTATCAGTTTAACGTAGAGGTTTGGAGCTACGTATCGTTCCCACAGATTCCTGTCGGCGTACTTCACGTAGCTCCAATCATGGTTACCCGCTACAACCCAGTGATTGGGTGTAGATGCGGTAACGCGTAGGAATTCCTTGATCTGTTCTCTCTTCCCTGCACCAACATGATCACCTGTACCGATTATCGCTACGGGATTGATTAACGCGAACTCTTCGAACATCTTATACGTTACATCGCTGAACTCAATCTTGTTCACCCAGTCGCTAGGCCTGTTATCTCCGTATGCAAGAACTACGTAGAATGGTAATCTCTCGATGGATCTCCAACGAGTCCACATAGGTTCAACGAAATTGGGCCAGCATTTGGTAGAGATATGCTTAACGTTCGTGAAGTCTATGGTTGTCGAAATGATTTCGTTTCCGTTCGGGGTCGAGATCTTCAGCACGAACTTGAGTTTGGCAACTCCTTGCTCAACGATTTCAGTAATCGGGTACGCTACCTCTACAGCTATCCCCCACCTAGATACCATTGAAGGTTTGATGGTTTTGCTACCTACGAGCGTTACGGATATTTTCATAAGCGATGTGTTTGCGTACACGAACTTGTTCTTGAACGTTAATGCCAAGAAGAGGTGTTTACCGTACCTAGCTACGTAAAGCGCTTTGGGTTCAGCAATTCTTTCACCGTTAATCTCGAAGGACGTGTACTTCGTTATGCATCTCGAGTTTAGGTACCAGTCGCCAGGGTAACCATCAACGTAGAGTCTTCCTAGCAATCGTGCAGCATCGCTTACACCAAAGCTTCGCTTAACGAAGGGATTCGTACCTAGAACGATTTCGAATACGTCAGGGACACTATCGTTGTCCGAATCCTTGGTTAGCAGATCAAAGAGTTCGTTTAGTGAACCGCCATACCTAGCTATCTCTTCTAGTTCTTGTACTACGGATAGATTGGGAGGTGCAAACAACGATACGTAGTCCAGAATCTTCTCCGCGATCTGACGAACGAGCTGCACCTCATACGAATGCTGTGATGCAAGTAGTTGAGCGTTGAACATCGTTATCGAAATGATTGCTAGTATCAGCAACGATAAGCATGCATACCTAACCAATGCG
>JAMOOB010000271.1 GCA_027066265.1 Desulfurococcales archaeon | reverse complement strand
GAGATGCGCTGAGATCGTGAAGCGGGAGGGTCTCAGAACGTTCCTTATAGGTATACTACCTCCACGCGATATCGTTGAACGTGAGAAGAAGATAGCTTCCGAGCTCGGGATAAGATTCTGGGAGAGCGTACGAAGCGAACTCAAGCGTGAGATCGGTAAGAGAGTTCGCGACCTCACGGGCGCGGTGCCAGATTTCGATGATCCCCAGGGAACGATTGTAGTGGATCTAGAACGTGGAGAAACGAAGCTTGAAATACCATCATTGCTAGTGCTCGGAACGTACTGGAAGCTCGGTAGAAGGATATCGCAGGTACCGTGGATTCGAAAGGATGGTTCGAGGAAGTACCCGCTATCCATAGAAGATATTCTGCAGGTAGCAGCTCTGGTAGCGCGAGCTGAGCGAGCGGTTTTCCATGGTGGTGGTCGTGAAGACGTTGATGTGAGAACCCTTGGTAGTGGAAGACCATTCGTACTCGAACTACATCGAGCTCGTGAAAGGGATGTAGATATCAAGTTGCTGGAAGAGGTTCTCAACAAGGCTTCTCCATGGCTTGCATTCTCGCTCGAGATGAAGGTGCGTAGAGAAGTCGTGGCGAAGGTTAAGGGGGTTACTGGGCGTGGGTACAAGATATACCGTGCTCTCGTAGCGTGTAGCGAGCCTGTGAACGACGATGATCTGAAAGCTTTGGAAGAATTCTTCAGGAATAGGGTTATCGAGCAGTGGACTCCGAGACGCGTCCTTAGAAGGAGAAGAAATGTTCTTAGACGTAGGAAAGTTCTCGAGGTACGAACGATGAAGATCGATTCCAATCTCTTCGAAGCACTGATCAAGGCAGAAGGCGGTCTCTACATCAAGGAGCTCGTGAACTGCGATGAAGGACGTACCAATCCATGCATCAGTGCTTTCCTCGGAAATAGATGCGAATGTATCGAGCTCGACGTTGTCTACGTACAGAAGCAGATATAAGCATCCTCTACGAGCATCGATAAGCAGATGTACTCTCGGTGAGCGTACATGGTCAAGGCACCTCAAGGACTTAGGCACAGGACTAGGAAGCTGTTTAGGAAGAGAGTTAGAGAGAAGGGTGCAGTACCACCGCTTAGTCGCATACTTATCGAGTACAGACCCGGCGATAAAGTGTACATAATAGCTGATCCAGCGATCCACGCTGCAATGCCTCACCGTAGATACTATGGAAAGGTTGGCGTAGTTGTTGGTAAGCGCGGTCGTGCATACATTGTTCAGCTCAAGGTAGGCTCCAAGATCAAGACGCTCTTCCTCCTACCCGAACACATGAGACCTGCCTTCGACGTCAATGAACGTACTAGGAAGGTTATCGAAGCGTTGAAGAAGGTTTCGGAGAAAAGGAAAGAGTTGAGGAAAGCGATGCTAGAAGCGTTAGCTAAGGTCGGTGCGAAGGCTGGATAGCATGGCGTACGAGATCCGCATCGTCGACTACCGCGATATACCGGCGTCGGTAGCCAAGAAATTCGTGGATGCCGAGTACGAGAAGTACATTGGTGGAAGAGCTGTTGAAGGAGTTGGTGAAACCGAGCGAGAACCCATACCTGAGGAGCGAAGAGAATTATTGAAGAGATTGAAGGAGTACCTCGATAGAGTTGTTAAGTGTGATGCTGAGAACGCTGAGAAGCTCTATCAAGAACTCCTCAACCTTGGACTCATGGAGATAAGCGCTGCGATGATTGTAGACATAAGACCTATATCGATAGGCGAGCTAAGAACTTTGCTCCATTTCGAAACTAGGATGCCCGACGAGGAGGTTCTTAGGAAGATACTCGAGCTGCTTGATCAGTACTGTCCCGCAAAGTGATTTCGAGAAGGCATAGCGTTTAATGCTTCCAGCTCCATGGGTAGAGCGGGGTAGTGCTTTGAGGAGAGGTAGGAGGAGGGATCTGCGTAGACCTTTCGTAAAGGACGAGTTTGCGATAGTGTTGGACTACATGCCTCTCGGAAACCCGCTTGATAGACATCCACACCATAGGCGTATGCCGATAGCGCAAGCCATAGGATCCAAGTACTTTACGTTGGTCGAGATCGAACCCTTAGCAAACACACCGCTGGCTATCGGCGAAAGGGTTCCGATAGCATCTAGACCTGAACTGCCGGGACATCCAGTTGCCGATAGAATTGCTTACAGCGATCTTACTAGCGTTGCTAAGGAGAATCTGCCCCAGATTCTTAGGAGGATCGTTATGGAGAAGGAGAGGGTATTCGTAGAATTCTTCAATGTTGCCGAACCCATCAACATAAGACTTCACAGCCTAGAGCTGCTGCCCGGCATTGGTAAGAAGACTCTTGCACTCATACTGGAGGAACGTAAGAAGAAGAAGTTTGAATCGTTCAACGATATACGAGAACGGTTAAGGATAAACGATCCCGTGAAGCTATTCGTGGATAGAATACTGCTCGAGCTTCAGGGAACGGAGAAGTACTATCTCTTCGTCGATCCATATCCACCGAATCCGGAACACCGAAAGCTTGGATACCTCGAGTACCTCTACAAGATTACGGAGTATCGAGATCCTTGGTAGAGGATTTTCTTCGAAACATTTTCAAGGTTCTCGAACATCACGAAATTCGTCTACGCGATGAACTTAGCCAAGTGCTTCTCGTTAACACGCACGTTCTTCGGTTCATTGCTGAGCATGCGTGTAGTTCTGATTCCAGGACTAGGGTAGTCGAGATAGGTTCGGGTCCTGGAAACCTTACGTACGTACTATCAACGTTCTGTAGCTACGTGATAGCTATAGAACTAGATCCGAGATTCGCAACACTTCTTCGAGAACTTCAGCGTAGAACGAACGTCGATGTAGTTATCGGGGACGCGGTGATGCTCGTAAAGGCACTGCGGGGAATAGATATTGCTGTAGGGAACCTTCCATACCACATCTCTTCGCAGCTCCTAGAAACGCTCGCGAGATCATCCGTGTCTAGAGCTATCGTAACGGTACAGAAAGAAGTTGGGGAACGTATCGTAGCTAGGCCGGGTACCGATAGCTATGGAAAGCTCAGCGTTGTGCTCCAGACCGTTTTCAGAGCTAGGATACTGAGGTTCGTATCGAAGAAATGCTTTCGACCAGTACCCGACGTAGATTCTGCGATAGTTGAGCTAGAGCGTGTGAAGAACTTCGATGAAACGATTGAGAAGCTTCAGAAGCTTGCAAAGTGTCTGTATAGCTATCGAAACAAGCTCCTGCTTAAAGCATTGAAAATGTGCGGCGTCGAAGCCTCGAAATGCTTGCCGAAGGAGCTAGCATGCGAAGTATCTAAGCTACGAGTTTACCAAGCATCTCCAGAACTGCTTGAGAAGATCGTCGAGCTATGCGTTCAGGAATAAGTGATGAGGACGAGCCGTTGAGCTTCCCGCACTGTGTAGCAATGCGGTAGAGTAACAAGAAAGGTTTTTATTCCCATACACATGGTTTGATAGCGGTCGTGGGCCCGTCGTCTAGCCCGGTTAGGACGCCGCCCTTACGAGGCGGAGGTCCGGGGTTCAAATCCCCGCGGGCCCACCAATTCTTTCACGAATCCTAGCAAATCAGCGTATTTCCGGTTCTGGTCGTTCTATCTATGCACACCAGCTTTTTAGGTAGTGTCCATACACTGTTCCTAGGTGATGTAGTCATTGCTCAGGAGTTCGTCGAGTGGTTGAAGAGTTTATCGCGTAAGTGGTGGAGGGTTTGGGAAGAGGCTAAGGTTTACGAAGCTGAGGCAGATCCTTCGAAACCGAAGCTCTTCGTAACGGCAGCGTTCATGTACCCCAACAGCCCGGCACACATGGGTCATGCGAGGACGTACCTCGTAGCGGACGTCATTGCAAGGTTCTGGAGAGCTCGAGGATACAACGTGTTGTTCCCCATGGGATTCCACTACACCGGAACACCGATCATCGCTATGGCTGAGCGTGTTGCTTCGGGAGACAGAGCATTCATAGAGGTTCTCATCAAGAGGTTCGACGTTCCTCCAGAACTCGTCGAGAAGATGAAGGATCCTCTATTCATGGCGAGGTACTTCCACGAGCAGTCCAAGGAAACGTTCAAACTCTATGGTCTATCCATAGACTGGAGAAGAGAGTTCACGACGATAGATCCGGAATTCCGTAGCTTCATACACTGGCAATTCCGTCGCTTAGCTGAGAAAGGATTCGTAGTTCAGGGTACGCATCCGGTGGGTTGGTGTCCTAAGCACGGAATGCCTGTAGGTGCTCACGATACTCAGGGAGATGTCGAGCCCGATATCGGTGAGTTCGTAGCCATAGAGTTCGTAGGCGATGATGGCGTGGTTTACCCCACGGCTACGCTTAGACCGGAAACCGTGTTCGGGGTAACGAATATCTGGATCAATCCAAGCGATGAATACGTAGTGATAGAGCTGGAGAACGGTCGTCGATGGGTTGTAGGTGCTCGTGCTGCTGAAAGACTTCAGCACCAGATGCGGTTCAGGATAATCGATAGGTTTGCTGGCGAGAAGCTGGTTGGAAAGTTCGTGAAGAACCCGGTAACGGGCGAAAAGGTGCCGATCCTACCAGCAAAATTCGTAGACTCTTCGTTTGCTACCGGCGTCGTAATGAGCGTGCCTGCCCATGCTCCGTACGATGCAGCGGCTCTCGAAGATCTGAAGAAAGGAGTAATCGAGTTGTCGCCCGAGCTAAGGAAGATCGTTGAAAGTATTGAGCCTAGGGTACTGATAGAGGTTCCCGAGCTAGGCAAGGTATCAGCGTACGAAGCCTTGGCCCGGGTAGGTGCGTCATCGCAGCTAGATAGAGAGAAGCTCGACGAAGCTACGAAGCTCGTTTACTCGACGGAGCTTGCACGTGGAAGAATGCTGGATCTCAAGAGCTTCGTACCATCGACGCCGGAGTTCCGCGACATCGTTGAGAAGGTGAGCGGCGTCGATGTTCAGACGGCTCGCGAAATCGTGAAGAACGCTCTTCTGGAACGTGGTGCGGCTAGGATCGTGTACGAAATCATGAATAGACCGGTATTCTGTCGTTGTGGAGCTGAAGTCGTTGTGAAGCTGTTAGAGAATCAGTGGTTCCTAGACTACGGCAATCCAGAGTGGAAGAAGCTTGCTCGCGAACTACTAAACTCGTTGAAGCTCGTACCCGAGGAGAGTAGAGCTCAGTTCGAAGCAACGATAGAATGGTTGAGGAGAAGAGCGTGCGCAAGGACGAGAGGTCTCGGAGTACCGCTTCCGTGGGATCCAACGTGGATAATCGAGAGCCTCAGCGATTCGACTATATACATGGCTTTCTACACCGTTATACACCTAATCAGAAGCCACGGTATCGAACCATCGAAGCTAGACGATTCGTTCTGGAACTACGTACTGCTAGGCATTGGTGATCCCAACGAGATAGCTAAGAGGCTAGGCGTTGAGCCCAGCGTAATCGAGAGAATACGTAGAGAATTCGATTACTGGTATCCGCTGGATTGGAGAGTTAGTGGCAAGGATCTGATCCCGAACCACCTAACGTTCTTCATATTCAATCACGCAGCGCTCTTCCCGCGCGAGAAATGGCCTAGAGGAATCGTAGCTAATGGATGGGTACTGCTGAGAGGCGGTAAGATGAGTAAGTCGAGGGGTAACATAGTACTGCTGAAGGATCTCGTCGAGCACTGGGGTGCTGACGTAGCTAGGCTAGCGATGGCTACGGGAGCCGAGGTTCCGCAAGACTTCGAGATAAGCGACGATCTCATGAAGAGTAGCTTAGCTACGCTTCAACGAGTAGTGGAAACGTTCGAGAGGGTTACGAAGATCCTCAGCGATAGAGCGTGCACCGAGCTCGTCGATAGATGGTTCCTATCCGAAGCGTACGAGCTATTCGATCGAGCCGCCAAGAACCTGGAGAACATTAGGATCCGTACGGCAGCGATAGAGCTCTTCAACAACTTCGTGAATCTAGTCGACAGATACCTATCGATGGTTGAAAAGCCGTGTAGAGACGTGGTCGACGTACTTCGAGGGTGGATCGTAGCGATCTCTATCTACACACCGTTCCTAGCCGAAGAGCTGTGGCATAGGATGGGCAACGAGAGCCTCGTTGTTACGGAGAGATGGCCTGAGAAGAAGTTCGTGGATGAGGAAGCTCTACTTGCGATGGAATTCGTAGAGCAATTAATCGAAGACGTTAGGAGCATTGCTAGAGCGACCGGTATCGAGAAACCTAAGCGTATCGTACTCTACGTCTATCCTAGACAAGCATACGAAGTACTTAGGATGGCTTTGGAGGGCCGCAGCGTTAGGGATCTAGGTTCGAAACTCGTAGAGCTAGGGATTCCCAAGGAACGTGCATACCAGGTAGCGCAACGTGTATTGAGAAACGTTCGCGAGCTTAGAGATCGAGTTAAGCAACTCTTGGCTAAGGTTTCGATAGACGAAGCGAAGGTTCTAGACGATGTGAAGGATTGGCTTCGACGAGTACTAAACTGCGAAACGATAGAGGTATACCTAGCTACGGATCCAAACGTACCCGATCTTAAAGGCAAGAAGTTCAGCGGAACACCGTTTAGGCCCGGAATCTACGTAGAGTAGTGGAAGCAGTGTCAGAACCTCCATGCCTGCCTCATTTTCTCAACGATGTAGACTGTGTTGAACATCGATCCCGATCGTGGTAGGGATCCGGTTTTCGTGCTTCAACATTCTACACTCAGTACCCATTTCACGGAGAGAAGGGTTGCATGCATAGCGATTCGTCGAAGCGATTGCGTATTCCTAGGAAAGAGCTTGTCTTCGCTTTGTACGGGCTAGGGCTAACCACTACTACGCTACGTAATTCCTAGGTATCTATCGAAAGTTTTCTAAGCGATGCATCGTGGCCGAGGTTTCTCTGCAAAACTTTGCTTTGTAGTGGAAGTGATAAGACTAAGTGTTGAGGGCCTTTCCTCGTACGGAAATCTCGTTGTTTTGAGTTAGGGCTAGTGCTTCGAATAGATTAGGGATCGAACGAGGTTCGCGTTGTCGTGGAGATCTTCGTCGAAGGATCTGTCTAAGTTCATCGAATTGCGTCGACGACGGGGGGACGTCGAGATCGAAGGTGCTTCGAAGTAACGCTATTCGTAGAGCTCGTTGCGGTGCGAATACGGCGATAGCTCGAGGAATCAGCCCACACCCCAGCTCATCACGGTTCAGCCGCGAGGCTTTCATCATGAGTGTGTATGGAAGTTATTAGTCCGTGTTCGATCGAGAGTTCCGAGGCGGTGTTACTACATGGTGGTGCTTAAGGAGGGTTCAGCACCCCAAGCATACGTTCTCGGAGATCCAGCGCTAGAGAAAGTGATAGGTTTGATAAGTGCGGGTTCCTTCATAGTGATAAGCGGTCATCCAGGTGCCGGTAAGACGACGTTCTCGGCGAAGCTCATCTACGAAAACGTTAGGACGTTGGGTGTTCGAGCACTGTACATAAGCTTTGCAGAGACCTTCAATAAGTTCGCGAAGCAGATGAAGAGACTTGGAATGGATTTCGAATCGCTAGTCAAATCGGGACACTTCGAATTCATACACCTACCAACGATAAGCGGCTTCGAAGCAGCGGAGAGGGTTGTGAATCTCATAGTTCGCAAACACGAGGAAGGCTTTAGGATATTCGTGGTGGATCCTATAACGGTTCTTCTCGAGCAGATCTCGGATCCCGCGAAAATGAGATCGCTTCTGCACGGAGTGCTGTACGATTTAGTGACGCGTAGCGGTAGCCTGCTCATAGCGATAGCGGATCTGCCGCGTGGAAAGAAGCAGGTTGATCTAGGCGGACTCGAGTTCGTGGCCGACGGGGTCTTCGTTATGAAGACCAAGCTAGAGCGAGGTATGCTGATGCGAGTAATGGAGGTTAGGAAGCTACGCGGTAACCCGATACCTTTGGCGGAGATACCGTTCACGATCGTGGACGGGTACGGACCCAAGTTTCAACCCTTCGTACCACCGGAAGAGATCCCAGCTTCGAAACATTTCGAGTTCTTGCCAACGAGCTGTAGCCTACTCGACGAGGCTTGGGGTGGTGTACCTCTAGGAGGATCCGTAGCGATAGTGTATCCAGCTGGTGCTAACGTTCCTTCCTCGCTCCTAGCCTTGATAGCGAAGTTCTTGCTAACGCATGGACTCGAAACAGCCATCGTAAGCTTCGAAATGGCTCCAGACATACTGCTCTTAGCACTCGAGAGAGCTGCTTCGATGTTTGGAATCCCGGATTCGGATAAACTCCGTACGCTCGTCATAGCTAAGAAGAGTTTCAATCCCACGGCTTACTCAACATACGAACTTCTAGGCAATGTACTGGCTTTGGTCGAACAATCTCAGCCAAAGGTGCTTCTCCTTCATGGACTCACGACTCTCGTGAGGATATACGGCTCGAAACGGTTCACGGAGTTCATGTACAATCTATGGCTGTACCTCAAGAGCATGATGGTTACGACGTTCAAGCTTGCCGAGTACCGCTTCGAAACGAGGGTAGGAGTCGATCAGATCGTGAGTCTGTGTGGAGACGTTGCTGTCTTCTCAGATATCGTACACGTTGTGATACCGAAATTCGAGGGTACGACGTTCCAGATGCTCCACGTAATATGGAAATCTCTTCCAGGATACGTAGTCGGTTCTAGAGCCATGGATAAACCCATCGTTGTTAGCGATGAACTTCTTAGCCATGTATGTCTGGGTAGCTACGTATCTACGAGACAAGGTTTCTCACAGCGTGGGACAGTTCTTCGAGGAGCTTCATTAGTCTAGGATCCTTAGCAGTCCTACGAATCACGAACGTGAGATACCTAAGTATGGTTTCAACCTCGTTTTCGGGCATAGAGAGCTTTCCATGCATAGCCTTGCTCAGAATAACGAGCATCTCGAGTATTGCATAGTCAAACCTTCTGAAAGGTTTGGGTAATGCTTGTAGAACCTCGATTTTGGTAGGTATCAAGTATACGCTTAGCGAGTCTTGATCTTGTTCGATGCGTTCAACGATAGTTGCTACGATAGCTTCGCAATCCTCGAGAGCAAACCAATGCTCTTCGAAACGTTTT
>JAMOOB010000270.1 GCA_027066265.1 Desulfurococcales archaeon | reverse complement strand
ATCAAGCAACTTCCTATACCTTTCGTTCTCTAGAAACATCTTCACGATCCTGACGCACTCCACCGGATCTAGCCGTACATTCAATGCATCTAGATGCATGGCAAGCATCAGATCCTCGACGCCGGGATCGAGCTCAATCCTTCTAGCAGGAATCGTAAGATCCCTCACCCTCTCGTACCAGGTACTCATGAAGAGAAGATCCTCACTCATCGTACCACCCTAGACTATGCATGGATAGATAGATATATGCGCACGCGCACGCATCCCCACAGCTGTGGCTACGAGTAACGTCACCTACCTCGCGCGCATAGGAAAGAGTTTTTCCTCTACCGTTCGACGTTTTCCTCGGTGTGGAGAGGTATGCCCAGAACCTACACGTTCAAGGTCTACATACCAGGGATAGGACTAGTAGAAAAGACTGTGCCGTCGTTCGACGATATTCGAGAGCTGAAGGAATTGCTTAAGCACGCAACGTACGCTTTATTCGACCGCTCCACGTATACATGGATCTGTCAAGGAGTTAAGGATTGGAACAGGTTCAGAGAGCTCCTGAGGATCCTAGGCAAGGAGAACGAGCTCGACAAGTTCGTCAACGCTATCCGATCGCTAGCGGAATCCCTTGCTCGCGAAATCGGGGATAGAGACGTACTCATCGCGGTACGACCGAAGTACATAGAGGATCCGCTCGTGTACAAACTCGTTACCAGGCTCAGAACGGTGTCGAAAACCATTCGCGATCCCGCGCTACGCACCGCGGTATCCATAGACTTCGTCGTGCTGACGCCGAGCGAGTTCGTCAACGCCGTTCTATCAGCCCTAGGCAAGACCGATCCGGAAACGCTCACCGAGGTACTCAACAGCTTCTCTAAAGCTCTGTGGATCGTATACGGAGATCCGGATAAGTTCAAGGAGAAGGTGTTGAAGGAAGCCTCGAAACCCGTGAAGGTCGTCGCAAGGTTCACTCCCGACGGATACGTAGAGATAGAGCTACCCATCAAGCCCGACCGATCCATCATCCGCGCTCTAAGGAATGCGCTGATGCTCGAGTACAACGAGCAGATAACCGATAGGGTTACTGGAGAGATCCGTCTAGAGAAGCGAACGATGTACATCGGCGACGTTATGGAGACGAAGAACGGCATCATCGTCAGGATTCCTCCAGCGCTCCTGGACTACGCAGTAAAGAAGATCGAAGAAACCGTTGGAGTGAAGCTCGAGCTCCCCAAGGAGCTCGGTATAAGGTTCGAGAAGATAGAGCTTCATCCAAGGATAGGCAAGCTGAGACCCTACCAAGAGGAAGCGCTCGAAGCATGGATGAAGAACGGGTGCAGAGGCGTCATAGTTCTCCCGACCGGCGCCGGCAAAACGATAGTTGCGCTAGCGGCGATTGCTAGGCTTCGGGTACCTACGCTGATCCTGGTACACACCGATGCCCTAGTAGAACAATGGAAAGAGAAGATCAGGGAGTTGCTGGGCGTCGAGCCGGGAACCCTAGCCAAGGGCAAGATCGATATCAAGCCGATAACCGTGGCAACGTATCAATCGGCTGGCAAGCACGCAGACAAGCTGTGGAACCGATTCGCGTTGCTGATCTGCGACGAGTGCCACCACGAAGCTGCTAGAACGTTCTTCGACGCCGTGAAGAGGATCGCAGCGCCGTACCGCATGGGCTTGACGGCGACTCCCTGGAGAG
>JAMOOB010000269.1 GCA_027066265.1 Desulfurococcales archaeon | reverse complement strand
TCGTAGCGTCTCCAACACCGAGCCTAAGCCTACCCTCAGCGAACCTAACTATGTACTTAGCCTCCCTAGGCTCAGCATCCATTAGCAGCCCAGCCAACAGCTTTATCTTCGTATCCCTACTACCCTCCCCCTGAGCCATAGCTATCTTGACGAAGGTGTTGTAGACCTCGTCTATAGTCAGCTTCCTCTGCTCGACCTTAGCCCCCTTCATGAAGCTGAGCAACCCCATGGGCTTCTTCGGCTTGCTCAGCTTCAGCTTCTCAACGACCTTCCCGTAGTCACCCATGGACTTGTACAGCTTCTCGACCTCTAGCTCCGAAACCCCCGTAGCTAAAGAAATCGCTTTCTGAATACCCTTCTCACCTAGCCCTAGCTCCGGCATACCCTTCCAATCGGGCCAGAGGATGCCTTGGATGAAGTAAACGACCTTGTCTATGCACTCCCTAGGAGTCTTCTTGAAGAGCATGGCTAGGGTAGCAGCTTGCTGGATCTTGCTAGGGGTCTTCTCGAGTATCTCTAAGGTGCTCGCAACCTCGCTAAAGAGCAAGGACACCCCCATCACCAGAAGCTATATAGCTTGCAGCGATTATAGAGTGAGAGGCTCTCGATGATGAGAACCCGGCAAAAAGGTAGGGCGCTCCGATGCCTGATCAGAGTTGCGCTGAGGAAATCACTTCCTAAAGACGTCTACTAGCGAACCTATTAGCTGCCCAGGTATGTTGGGCTCGAACCTAGCAACCACGATGCACTTACCCTCGCTATGAACCCTAACGACCTTACCACGATAAACGTTTCCATACCTATCGCTAGCCACTACCTTAGCCCCTATGAACGAGTGGAGCTCCTTAGGATCGACGAATAGCTGGATTAGCACCTGGTTATTGTATTGCTTAGCGCTACCCCTCCTATACCCAACGATAACCCCTTTAACAACGGCTTCGCTACGCTCGCTCATCTAAAGCCCACCGAGGGAGAAGGGTCTGGAGCGAGTAGCTAAAAACCTGCATAGAGCCGGGAAGGAGAGGGAGCGAAGCTAGGGTTAAGCGGAGCCAGCAGCGGGAGCGCTCGCTTTCTGCTGGACGGTGCTGAGCATCGGTAGCTCCGGGAACTTCTCCTTCATCCTCTGCTCGGCTACGATCTTCGCCTCCTCGAGTATCTTCCTAGCCTCGGGCGAAGCGTAGATATCGGCTCCTACCGGCATGCCAAGGGCTTCTCCAGTGGTGAGCACTACGTCTCTTAGACCCTCTTCGACTTCGGATAGCTCTAGGGATATCTCGGGCATGATTCCTCTGAGCATGTTCTTAAGCTCCTTGATCACCCCGACCACGGGGGCTAGGCCGCTCATCACGTCGCCCATGGTTAGCACGGTCTCTATCCTAAGCGCGACTTGCTCGAGAGCTACCTGAGTGATGGTTAGCTGCTTAACTAGCTTCCTGATCTCTGCGATTTCGTTAGCGTACATGACCGCCCTAGTCTCATCGCCCTGGGTAATGGCGTCTACCACCCTCTCGAATAGCATCCTATCCCTCTCCCTTAGCCTCTCAATGAATACCTCTAGCCTACTCACCATAGCCCTAATCTTGTAGTTAGCTATCACTAGCCTCTGCTTGATGGGAGTTTTCTTAGTGAATATATCGCGTAGCTTCTCTCCAACCGTAGGGCCTCCAGCCCACCTCTTCTCGAAGTCTTTGAGT
>JAMOOB010000268.1 GCA_027066265.1 Desulfurococcales archaeon | reverse complement strand
GAACTTCTTCTCAAAGCAACGCTGAGACTCGTTGGTGTAGAACCTCCTAAGTAGCACGATGTTGGACCGGTACTGAGACGTGAAGCCCATAGATTCCTAGAGTGGTTTCAGCAAGACATACCGACGATGGCTAGGTACTCGAGGAGGTTGAGAAGAGAGCGCGAACCATCCATGTACGGCGATGAGGAATCGGGTACTCCACCGGACGAGCTCTATGATTGTGAAGACGCTCTGGAAGCGTTGGAGATGGCTAAGTTCGTGTACGACAGGATCAGGAAGTTGCTGGATGAGTATCTACGGCAGTGATCATCGTGATCCTCTCGCAAGCACCTGAGCAACTAGAATCACTGGAATGAGGTTGTCGCATCGGTTAGAAACATTCTTCTAAGAACCACGATCATGTCAATAACCATCACCGTGCTCTACCCTTGCATACGCTAGCTATGGAGGATACGTAGATGTATGGAGATCGCTACTCCTAGCCATCACCACGGCGCTACTCACCGAACTCCTAACGAAGATCGTGTTCGATGCTCGTGCCGGCAAGCTGTTCGAGAGGGTGGTTAGCGGTGCACAGCAATGAACTGGAAGAGTTGCTAGGGCTCTACACGCGATGAGGATCCTCATCTATCTACTCATAAACGGTCCCTCACCACGGTCAAGGATATCCAAAGCTCTTTCGATAGACTACTACGCGCTCGAGAGGAAGCATAGGTACTTAGAAGAGAAAGGAGTTGATAGCTAGGTACACAGACTTCTCCCAAGACCACGACAGCTATACATGCAGCTAGCCAAGAACATCACCGCCAAACTCACGGAGATAACCAGCGAGTAAATCAATGCATTGCTGGCTTGGAGTGGAGAACGATGAAGGTAGAACTATGGGGAAACTACCTACAGAGGAGGTTACTAAGTGTTTTAGCGAAGATCCATCGAGTCGTAGGGTATCGATCCTAGATCTAGGACTTCTTCTCGCTAGGTCTAAGCTTCTCCTTTGGTTCCCATCGAAATCTCCACAATCCGCTTCCAGCGGCTTCGATAACGATTCCAAGAGCTTCGATCAGGGTATCGCTCATGAGAGCTTCGTCTGCGAATGGAGATATCACGAGATCCGCAACGACTTCGTTTGATACGTAGTCCGGCGTCACAACAGCTACGTTCACGGCTCTGGGTATGCACCATACGCGTAGAGGACCCCCAGCCGTATCGTAGACGAGCTCCATCGCCTCGGGAGGTGGTGGCCATAGACCAAGGTCTCTAGCTACGTTCTTTGGAACCAGGAGCTGTGGTGTGGAAGCTTCGTAGCCGCTGTTGGCAACAGCTATCAATTCAACTACTTTGTTTCCTCTCTTCACCCTCAGCCTTACCCGCACTACCATCCCTAGCCGCCTCGGTAGCTACGATCCTACCGATCCTAGGTCTAGGCGTAGCACGTATTCGTCCAACGAAAACCATTTCCCTTCCCACAGAGGAGAGAGCTCTTCAGCGGTATTAGCTCTCCAACTCGTTTCGTACAACGTTGAGGGAGGAGCTCCGTCACTAACACATCGTTAACTAGCTCCACGAATCGATTGCGTCGGTCATGGCTAGACGCATGGTTTGATAAGGTGCGGTACAGCGTAGTGCCCGGGGGTCGGTGTGGAGAGGATCGGGCTTCTTAAAGAGGTTTGGAGGCCTCGTATAGGTAGGATCTATCC
>JAMOOB010000267.1 GCA_027066265.1 Desulfurococcales archaeon | reverse complement strand
GATCGAGATGTCGAAACCGTGCATAGTAGCTATAGCCGGGGGATGCTCGATGCGAATACATGGTGTTGGAAGTGGGTATAGAGCTAGAGAAGCCGTGGTTCGATCTCGAAAGCTATAGGAAGACGAGGTTGCTCGAAGCACGGTACGAACTAGAGCTAGCTAAGAGGTTCCTCTCGGAGGATCTCGTTAGGAATGCGGCTGGAAAAGTTTTAAAGGCATGGAAAGCTCTGGTAGCAGCACTACTCGTAGATAAGCTCAGCGAGTTGGAGAAGATGTTTTCGGGATACGTAAAGCTTAGGAACGGTCGTAGAGTTAAGAAAGCTTACTGGATCCTAGCAATCGTTCCAACAACGAAGTTGAAGCCGTTAGCATCAATCCTAGACAAGGAGATCTATCTCTACACCGAGATAGCGCTATCGCTCCACGAATACCAATACAACGGACCTGATAAGGAGAGCGTTCTAAGTAGGTATCCAAGCGATGAATTGACGAAGAAAGACATCGCTATGCTGATCGAAGAGATAGGCAAGAGATTGGAAACGCTAGGAATTCAATCACGTATCTAAGGTTCAGCATACCTATTGCAGCGATGGTTTGGGAGGGATAGTGTTGACAAGCATCAGTGTTGAGGGAGTGCACGCTACTAAATCGTTGAGTGAAATTGTAGAGGAGTTGAAGGTGAAGGTATTGCGTGGAGAACCCATGACTGATTGGTACCTAAGCTGGTTAGCCTTCACCAAGCTATGCATCGAGAACGTAAGTCTAGGTTGCTACCTACACCTAACGGCTACGTAGTTCCGGTATACGTTGTAGAAGGCGAGTACGAACTAAACTACGACATCATACACGATAAGGGGAAGTTCGTGGATTGCTCGTAGCGATAAAGACATGAAGACTCGATCCGCAATGCGTAGCTCTCCATACGCGATACTCGTTTATCGATGCGTGTTGTAGCTGTATAACATTCGTCGAGGTAAGCGGTGGGATACCACCGAGTTTCTCGATCGATGCAAACCGATGTTCGAACCCTGGAAATACTTTCTATTGTTTCGAATATAAATTCGGTAGCTAGATCCGTATGTTCAACAACGTATCTAGGGTTAGGTGAATGGCTACGAATCGTAGCGTTCCGAAGATTCTAGATTCGATCAACCCCATCGATGATTATGATTGCCAAAGGTGTGGGAACAGTATAAATACTCTCCGCGGAAATATACGTGTAGGAGGCTCGAGCCGCCCCCGACCGGTAACCCGCGGGGGTTCGATCTTCCGCGGGTAGGGATGAGTTGGGGCGGTTCTCTACACTCTCCATATACGTGGCAAGAGTGTTAGTGCATCGATAACCTTTCTCGATGCATAGTACGCTACGTTATCGCTAATCCTATTGATCGTTCTAAGCGCAGCGAGCTTCAATCCGTATCCATGCACTGTTCTCACGATGTTCGTGGATGGATTCTCTAGGATGCTCTCGGTAATCCTCAGTGGTACGTCCTTAATCACGTCCTTGACCTGCGTGCCCGTTACGGTGTAGTAATTGAGTACGTTATCGTCTACCACGAGCGTTAGCACGAGGTTTAGTTTGTTGCTCAACAAGTTCAGTACGGTGTCTAGCTTCGTAGCTACTGCAAGTCCTTTAACTACTCCTTCCTCCACCAACTTCCTAATCCTCGAGATTGCTTTCGGTAGGTATACTTGTTTA
>JAMOOB010000266.1 GCA_027066265.1 Desulfurococcales archaeon | reverse complement strand
CTCTGAACTTCTTATCGATGTTCTTAAGGGCTCGATCGAACTTCTTCGTTTTCTCTACAACGTGTTTGTACTCGCTATTCAAGGTCTAGCACCTTCCTAAGTTCGTCTGGTGTTCGTGCTTTCCCAACCACCTCTAGATCCTCTGGTTGTGGAGACTCCATCGCTAGTACGAACGTAGCTAGATAGCTCTCTAACTCATCCGCGTACTTCTTGACGATCTCTGCTATGCGTCTAAGCTTCTTTTCATCGGATACCTCGTAGAGAGCTAGCATGAGTAGGAAGCATGATAGGTATAGCAGTACGTATCTACGAGCCTCGTCTTCGTACCTAGAGACGAACTCGAACCACATACCTATGTACCTATCGAAATCCGTGGCTAACCAACGCAGCTTCCATAGATCGTGTTCTAGAAGAATCTCTATCGCTTCCCTAACATCTATGCCCCTAGCTCTGAGATCCTCAACAAACTTTCTAAGCTCTTCGAATGCTCTCACCATCTCTGATCGCGGCAGTCTAAGAACCTCGATGGTTGCTGCTACGAACAGTATTAGTGCACGTTGATCCTCTACGATCCTCATCGCCACGGATTCAACCTCTTCTGGTCGCTCTACAACGGACTCGATACAGGGCTTGAGGTAGTCTAGAAGACGCTTCAGAGAGGAGAGGCGGTACCTCATATCGATGAATGCTGTAGAGCTAAGCAAGGGTACGGCGATAGCAACACTCATAACTCGATCGAGGACTTCTCTACGTATTCGAACCTATTAACCTTTCGCATACCGAAGACTACGCATCGAATCACCTCACCATAGTCATCGCAACACCCATAGCTACGCCCGACCCCCATCTACGGTCTATGCTAGACACATACCGAGATTCGAGTAGCTACATCCTTGTTGCTCACCACAATCGTTCTGGTTCGCGAGCCGTGACTGGGAGCGTAGGGTCTGTAGATAATTATCTTTTTCTCCACGCTCTGAAGAGCCGGCGGGGATCCTCCATGAGGTGCGTTAGGATACACATACTCGTAGCAGTAATGCTGTTGCTATCCATGGCAACGCCGTACGTAGGCGTAACCGTTTCAGTGGGAAGCGCTAAGGGTACGACGCTCAGCGATCTTAGGGTCTATAGGATTCCGGAAGAGGTTAAGGCTTACGAACCCATAATCGTAGTGCTAAAGGGTTGCGATAAACTGTACAAGCTAGAGGCGCGCATCAGTATCGAAGCATCTCTCAGCAAAAGTGTTCCTGGAATAACGCTTCCGGGACCTAGAGATTTCGAGGTGACGATACCGTTCATACCGTTGTCGTTGGGGTCTAGTAGAGAGCTTGTATGCATAGCTGCCTTGCCGGGGCTTCCAGCGCTTAAGAAGGAGATCACGGTGAGAGGACCCCTAGGCAAATCGATAGCTATCGAAGTAGAGATCCGTTCCAAGGTAGAGATAAAGGTTGTGGCTGGTAGTACCGTGGTGTACAGCGATAGCTTCACCGTTGAATCTGCAACGCTTGAAACGGATCTTAGACCCTTGGTATTCGTGGTGCATCAAGACCTCGTAACGAAGCCATTCAATGAAGCGCTAACGGTGTTGAAGGAAACGGGTGGACTTGCTCCTCGGGGCTATGCATGGCCTTCGGGAACTCCTTCGAGGATCTTCGTGATAGCCTTAGACCGCGAATCCGAGCCTAGACCTACGTTGCTGTACT
>JAMOOB010000265.1 GCA_027066265.1 Desulfurococcales archaeon | reverse complement strand
ATCCGTGCACGATATATCCGTGGTTTAGATACGTTGCTCATAGGGATCTATATCCTGGCGTTTCAACGAAGTACATAGCTTACCTTATAGAAGTGCTACCATTTGAAAATCAGGGAGGATCTTCGTCTAACAATAGCGCTTCAAGTACCGTAACGAGATCCTCACCAACGACTGCCTCAACCACGTATTCTTCCACAACGCGCATTACGCAAACTAGCTACACGTCTATACGTACATATACGTTGGCTACCAGCATATATAGCACACGTACACGTTCAAGAACTACCCCGACCACAATTACCGGTACGTACACCTACTCAACGCCTCGAATCAACACTACTACGGAAGCTACATGGACTATTCCCAGTAGCTTGCCATCGTTCTTCACCTCCAAACAAATCGGGATTCCAACGCTTCCCTTCATAAACGCTTCTTGGTTGTGGTATACGAATATTGAAGAAGTTGAGCATGGATCCACAGCAACCAGTGCGAACATGGAGGTATGCAGACTTGTGGTGAAGTACTATACTGAAGATGAGGGCTGGAAGACACGTAGTTACGGTATCTATCCCTATGCTAAGAACTTAATATGGTTTGAATGGTACTTCCCCAACGTAGACGACAATATATCGCGCGTCGAGATCACTATAGAGGACTGTTCAACTCCAACAATTCTTCAAGTCAAGGCTGTTGCAGTGGGTCAGTACATGCCCAACGTCGAGGACTCCAAGCTCAGCAACAAGATACTGTATCTATACCCCTTGGGTTCTCCTAGTGGTGGCTATGCCTATATCCGTCTAGGACCGGAAGAGAGCTACATTGCTTTAGAGAACGTTCTTCCCATACCAATTCTTCAAGCATTACTGTACAAGTTCGTGGATGGATACAGCTACGATCTTGTATTCAATGCATGGAAAGAGACGCCGAACGTCGATGTCGAGGCTAGGATCTGCGTAGGATCCGTATGTAGTGACTGGGTAGAGCTTACCACAACTGCCAGAGAGATACATGTTGTGCTGGATCCAGAAGATGTTGTTGGGTACTTCGAAGCATTGAGGAATCTTCCCATAGTGGTAGAGATCAAGAAGATCCGCAATTTCGAAGCGATCGTAGTGATAGAACCCGTTAACACGCCCATAAAAATCGTTGCAAGACCGATGAGATTAGCTTACGGACCCAACGTACCTTCCTACCTATGTACCACGACCTTCACGGATAACGTTGGTAGTCCTTGGAATTGCCAGTACCAGGTTAGGGGAAGCACTATCGCTTCCTACATCTTCAAGTCGCCTCTTACTGAAGGCATCGTAATAAAATCATCGTATTCGTCTCTCAATGAATATACCTACGGGTACGGTTATGGCCAAACAACGGATCTCGGCATAAATACGTTCTACTACGGAACTCTTAACGATAGAGCACCCTTCCTTCTGAATTTCGTAGAGATCAATGTGAGCTACGAAGGTATAGCACCCAGCGTCAGCTCTATCGAGGTAAAGACCTTTGGAGGCTCAGATCCATTACCGGAATTGCCGGAGGTACCGTTGCCTCTATCCGTAATACTATCGATGCTGGAGATCCCTGCCCTATCCCCGTTGCTCGAGGCTTATGAAATCGTGAGTAGTGTATGGAACGAATATTTGAGACCAGCATCGCTTCCCGGCGTCGATACCCATGTAGGTGAAGGCTATGCGTATGTGAAGTACGTTGC
>JAMOOB010000264.1 GCA_027066265.1 Desulfurococcales archaeon | reverse complement strand
CGTTTTCCAACCCCTAGGTTCGCTACGAAGAGATCTACCTACTAAGGAATTCGAGGTTAGTGAAGCTTTAGAAGATCTTAGATCGCTGATACGCATTCTATGTAGAGAGATTGAGAGAGCTGAACGCGTATTCGATTGCGAAGCTCTAGACGTTAGGCCGGGGTACGTTGTGTTTGTGAATCGAATAGATTCTAAGCTTCTCTACGACGTCAATGATTTTCGAGAAGCTATTTCTTCGAGCAACGTCGTTGAAGTTGCCGTGATACCAGTCATACACGGTGGTTGAGCTGATACTCGTTGCTGTAGCTAGGTGTAGCAAACCCGTTGAGGTAGTTGATCGCGGTATAGCTGCTAGGTGTAGCGAGTTTGTTGAGGATGGTTTCTGCGGTGCTATACCTATGCTTTCGCATCCAGTCGAAAGCCATGCCTTGGCTGCGTACCTAGCTCTTCGTGCACGTAGAGAAGGTCGTTCGGTAGCTCGGAAGTTCAGCATCGAGGTACTAACGAAGTTGGTGGCGTGTCGACAGATCTCGGAGATCATCGGGAACTACCTTCCTATGCTCGACGATGGCAAGATCGTCGTTATTGCAGTGGGTAGACGTATCGATGTTGATAGAGCTCTCGATGCTGTTCGGAACCTTGGCTGCGTACTCGATGAGGCTAGCATCGACGAGAAGAAGCTCGTTGAATACGTAGGGCTAAGGCTTAGGGGAATACCCCGAACGCTTCCAAGGCTCGGATTAACAGGGTTGGGCTCTATCTTCGCGGTCTAGCTCTATGTAGCAAACACTTTTATATCGAGCTCTATGTAGGTATCCTTGCAGAATCGCATCGGTGAGCTGGTATGGTTCCCTACCTAGAGGAGGAATGGGAAGAAGAGGAAGAGTGGTGGGAAGAAGAAGAGGAATGGGAAGAAGAGGAGTGGTAGGGTCGTCGTTGTAAGACCTTTTTATCCTATTAAGCACTCGCATACTTCTCTGCATCGCGAGGTCGTGGCATCATGGCTAGGGTAGCCGTCGTAGATCTAGAACTATGTCAACCAGATCGATGTGGAACACCATGCATACGCTTCTGCCCAGTAAACCGTACGCGTCCATACAAAGCTATCGAGCTTAGTCCCGAGAGAAAGAATAGGCCAGTGATACACGAAGAGTTCTGCATTGCATGTGGTATATGCATCAAGAAGTGTCCGTTCAATGCGTTGAAGATCGTTAATCTCCCGGACGAGTTCGAGAAGATGGTTGTGCATAGATACGGTCCGAACGCATTCAAGCTCTACGGATTACCAACACCGGTTAGAGGTAAGGTTGTTGGTATCGTGGGTAGGAACGGTATCGGTAAGACTACCGCGCTCAGAATACTTGCTGGAGAACTCGTTCCGAATCTAGGCGATTGGTCTTCGAAACCATCGAAAGAACGTGTTCTCGAAAGGTTTAGGGGTACGGAACTCTACGACTACTTCTCTAAGCTCTACGAAGGCGGTATCAAGGTTATTCACAAGATACAGTACGTAGAGTTGATACCGAAGTACGTCAAGGGTACGGTAAACGAAATCCTGAAGCGTTTGGATGAGAGGAAGGTTATGAAGGACGTCGTCGATGCTCTAGCCCTCGAGAAGATTCTGAGTAAGGAGGTTCGCAACCTTAGCGGTGGTGAGCTACAGAAGTTCGCTATCGCAGTAGCTCTCGAGAGGCAGGGAGATGTGTACATCTTCGACGAGCCTAGCAGCTACCTAGATATACGCGAGAGGTTGAGGATTGCGCAAGCAATACCAGAGTTGTTGCCTAAGGATTGCTACGCTTTCGTGGTTGAGCACGATCTAGCGCTCCTCGACTACGTATCGAACTACGTCGTTATAGCTTTCGGAGAACCCGGTGTCTACGGAGTGTTCTCTAAGCTCTATGCAACGGGTAGCGGAATCAATCACTACCTCGAGGGTTACCTACCTTCCGAAAACGTTAGGATTC
Organism: Desulfurococcales archaeon; assembly: GCA_027066265.1. GTDB lineage: Archaea > Thermoproteota > Thermoprotei_A > Sulfolobales > Ignisphaeraceae > JAADCV01. The sequence goes on along the minus strand of JAMOOB010000264.1, from coordinate 7,303 downwards.
GCGATGAGAAGATAGTGTTCCGACTCCACGAAGTTAAGGAAGATGCTAGCTACCTAGAGAAGGTAGAGGTTCCGCTAGTTGAATGGAGTAGAATGGTGAAGAAACTCGATGGATTCAAGCTCGTCGTCGAACCCGGCAACGCTTATCGAGGTGAAGTGATTGGGATCCTCGGACCCAACGGCATAGGTAAGACAACGTTCATCAAGCTCCTTGCGGGCATCCTGAACCCCGACGAAGGCTACACGACATCCTCTGCATTTCGCATAAGCTACAAACCTCAGTACCTCGAGCGTGAGATCCCTAAGTGTAGCACTGTCGAGGAGTGTCTAGCTCTCGTAAACAAGGAAGCTCTGGATCCCAGTCACTGGCTCTTCAACGAGGTTATTCGTAGACTCGAAGTGGATAGGCTATTCAAGAAGGAGGTTCGCAACCTTAGCGGTGGTGAGCTACAGAAGTTCTACGTAGCTGCATGCCTAATCAAGGAAGCGGATGTTTATCTACTCGACGAACCTTCGACGCATATAGATGTTGAGGAACAGCTAGCTGTTGCTCGAGCAATAAAGAGAGTTACGAGGATGAGGAAGTGCGTAACGTTCGTAGTCGATCACAACCTGCTACTCCTAGACTACGCTGTCGATCGAGCAATGTTGTTCACCGGTACTCCCGGCGTAGAGGGATTCGCTAAGGCACCCCAACACATAGGTTCTACGCTCAACGACTTCCTTAAGGAGCTGAACGTCACGTTTAGAAGGGATCCTAGGACTGGTCGTCCACGCATGAATAAGCCCGGTAGCTACCTCGATAGGCTACAGAAGTCGATGGGTACCTACTTCTACGCTAAGCCGATCGAGGTTAGCGAAGAGGAGAGCAGTAAGTAGCTGTGCATACCTGTTTATACGAGGTGAAACATCTCTTCGTTGCTACAACGATACGTTTCGTAACTAGATATTTACCCTCACACCTTAGCGTAGGCTTGGTGAGTTTCGGGGTAGGTCTCATGTCCCAGGAGAAGCAGACCGTAACCGTATCCGTGATCAAGGCAGACATAGGTTCTCTAGCTGGACACCACATCGTGCATCCCGACTGTATGGCTGCTGCTGCTAGAGTCCTCGCCGAGGGTAAGAGCAAGGGCATCATCATAGACTACTACGTGACGCACGTAGGCGACGACCTACAGCTAATCATGACTCACAGAAAGGGTGTCGACTCGCCCGAAGTACACGAACTCGCTTGGAATGCGTTCAAGGAAGCTGCCAAGGTTGCTAAAGAGCTCGGTCTCTACGCAGCTGGTCAAGACCTGCTAGCCGAAGCCTTCTCCGGCAACGTACGTGGTCTAGGACCCGGCGTAGCAGAGATGGAGTTCGTTGAAAGACCTGCCGAACCCATAGTGGTATTCATGGCTGACAAGACGGAGCCGGGAGCCTTCAACCTACCGCTATTCAGAATCTTCGCCGATCCATTCAACACGGCTGGGCTAGTCATCGATCCGAAGCTACACGATGGATTCAAGTTCGAGATCTACGACGTTATGGAGGGCAAGTACGTAGTCATGAACGCACCCGAGGAGATGTACGACATCCTAGCGCTGATCGGTACTCCGGGTAGGTTCGTGATTAGGAGGGTCTACAGGAAGAAGGATAACGAGATCGCTGCCGTGGTCTCGGTAGAGAGGCTGAACCTCATCGCTGGTAGGTACGTAGGTAAAGACGATCCAGTGTGTATCGTTAGAGCTCAGAGCGGATTCCCAGCCGTTGGAGAGATCCTAGAAGCCTTCGCCTTCCCACACCTCGTAGCTGGATGGATGAGAGGTAGCCACTTCGGTCCACTGATGCCCGTTAGCCAGAGACATGCTAAGTGTACGAGGTTCGATGGCCCACCGAGAGTCGTTGCCCTAGGATTCCAGATCAAGAACGGTAGACTCATCGGACCAGCCGATCTATTCGACGATCCAGCGTTCGACGAGACGAGGAGGATGGCTCAGCTGATAGCTGACTACATGAGGAGGCACGGACCATTCATGCCGCACAGACTCGGTCCAGAAGAGATGGAATACACAACGCTACCCGAAGTACTCCAGAAGCTCAAGGATAGATTCGTAGAGGCTAAGCTCTACGAAGTCAAGGGTCCAAAGGTAAAGACCGAGCTACTCTAGCGCGTAGCTCATCTCCCCGAAGTTCATCTCTAAATCAGTTTTTGATTTCTTCGAATCTCGTTGAGGTGTTCGAGATGCGTGTCCCGGTCCTAGCCATAAACTTCAAGACCTACCCAACAGCGTTTGGAGAGAAAGGTCTTGCTATCGCTAAAGCTGCCGAGAAGGTAGCTAAAGAGCTTGGGAACGTCGAGATCATAGTGATTCCTCCCGCAACCGAGCTTCGTAGAATCGTGGAGAGCGTTGAGATACCGGTCTACGCACAGCATGCTGATCCCTACGACTACGGTGCTCACACGGGTTGGCTACCCATCGTAGCTCTCAAAGAGATCGGTGTGAAGGGAGTGCTACTCAATCATAGCGAGCATAGGTTGAGGCTCGACGAGTTAGTGCAGACCGTTCTCAAAGCTCATAGCCTAGGTCTCGAAACCTTGGTATGCGCAGATACTCCACAGACTGCAGCTGCCGTTGCCGCCATCAAGCCCGTTGCTCTCGCAGTCGAGCCACCGGAACTCATCGGTACTGGGATCGCGGTGTCCAAAGCTAAGCCGGAGGTGATTACGGGTACGGTCGAACTCGTTAGACAGATCAACAAGGAGGTGATCATACTTACGGGAGCCGGTATCTCGAGCGCTGAAGACGTTGCTAAAGCAATCGAGTTGGGTACGGCTGGAGTACTCGTAGCCTCAGCCATCATGAAGGCTAAGGAGCCCGAGAAAGTCATCAGAGAAATGGCTGAAGCAGCTGCGAAGAGCTTCAAGAAGTGATCCCCATCCATGATTACCGCAACCAATCTTTTTCTCGAACTATGCAAGAACCCAGGCTTGTCATAGACATCGGTTCGGGTACCTCGACAAATAGGCTTCTCGAGCTCTGTAGACAGAGCATCGTGTAGCCATAGAACGACGATCATCGAGGCAAGCCCTAGAATAGATCCACAAACACTTCTACAGGGCTAGGGCAAGAAAACAAAGGAACTGTGTAGATACATACCGAACCATGGAGGAACAGAATCGAGCAACTAATCAAGAGAATAGAGGAGATAACACAAAGCAGAGGACACGGATCAACAAAGCATTGATAGCGATAGCGACACCGCGACAAGATCAAGATATAACCCCGGAGCAAACAAACGAAGACGGCGCTGGGCCCGTAGCTCAGCCAGGATAGAGCGCCGGCCTGCGGAGCCGGAGGTCCGGGGTTCAAATCCCCGCGGGCCCGCCACATACCTCCTCTATACATAGAGTAGACCTTCATGATCTCGTCGATTGGCCCTATGTAGTCCTTCTCACGGTGCAGATAGATCCTTCCTTTTATGGTTCTGAGCTTTCACTCGACGCCTTTATCGGTTACCACAGGAAGACTCGCATTCTATTACTGCAAGCAGAGCGATGTAAACATAGAGTTGAGGTGTTAACTACCTTGGTAACCACAGAAGAATATACACATCAAATTCTGCTCGGAAGAGGTTGAGACTTAGTGTCTCTCGTCACATGGATACAGAGATATTGATAGTAGTGTAACTAAGATGCATCAGTGCTTCACTCGTATCGAATCGAAGGAATCGAAGCATAATGTACCGCACGAATCGTAGAAGAACTGGGGTGTGATACATACTATGTCTTGCCACACCATTCTTAAAGCTGTATTTAGTGGTACTAGCTAGAGATAGAAATGCTGTGCGTGTAGAAGTCATTTCGATTCACCCTCGTCATCGAGACGGAAAATATTCTCTCGATAGAATAGAGATATACTGTCCCGTCTGCGGGCAAAGGCTCGAGTTCAACATAGAGTTACGTGAAGAGACTTGATAAATCTATTACTCTGTATTTTAAGTAAACGCAACTTTCGTGTAGACTAGCGTTGACAAAGCTTAGCCTCATCATGATGTCGATAAGTATATGAGGGACGTCGATGCGTAACGTAATCTTTGCGAACTATATTATGTTAAACGCTATGGAACAGCATTGCATCTCTCTATTAACTGCAGGTAAATGCTTATGATCTTGAAAGCGTAGGAAAGAAACCAGCGAAAAGCGTTGGGTAACTATGGCGGGTTTCGTATTCGTTGTATAGAGTTCTTTCTCTTTCGCTGATCTTCCTGTTAGAGGTGAATAGTAAATGGTTTCCACAACGATCTTCAGCACGTAGTACCGATCCGGTTCTAAAATTCAACATCTGTATAATTAAGCTTCCTAACTACCTCCGTGATAAGGCTATGCCATATTTCCCGGCCCCATCGCGTAAACGTAGCCAAATTCTCTAGCTCTCTATACACATTGCTCGGAATATCGATACATAACTCTCACACAGTAGTGAATCTATTTTAGAGTTGATGTGATTCCATTAATCAATTCCTTTACGTAGTTAAACGACGTTCTAAGGCGTTGTGAAATCTTTGCAACTCATTAATCTTTATCGATCAAAGGATATACCAATCAGTCGAAATGATGGATAGAGATACAAAGTCTCCTTACCAAATATATTGTTCACGACAATACTAGCAAGTTGCACCTTGATGCATTTATAAGTAGGTGTTGTGGGGTGCATGGATTTATAAACTGGTGTAGGTAGGTTACTACCGGTGATGTATGTGTTAAGGGCTTGGCCTCCCCAAGGTTGTGAGGAGTTGAAAGAGGTTAGGCACTGGATTCGAGTCGTAGGTTCAGAAATCGAGATCGTGCAGATGGTTGGTGGTACGAGGGGTACCGACTATGTTTATGTGGAGGATAGTGGGTTCCTGACCAATGTTAGGTATTTGTTGGGGGCAAGGCTTGTTGCTAGAGAGGAATGGGGTCGTGGTCGTCGTCGCGAAATGTATAGGGTTCCTAAAAGCATCCTTGTGAATCGACTCGTTGTACGTGTGAGCTTTAGTAATAGTGGATACATGCATCTAACCTTGTGCAGGGTACGCGAGGATGGTGTAGAGTGCTACTGGTGTTCCTCTCACCAGGATCTGTGCCGAGAACTAGCAACGAGGTTTGGATTCGTTGGTGGAGAAAGACAGTTAGCTGAGTTCTATATCAATTTCGTGCCTAGACTAGTCGATGAAATCAAGCGTATTGCTAGGAAAGCAAACACGGAAGGAGTGTTCTTTGCTGGTCATGCTAAGAGATTCGAGGAGACGTTTGTCGATCCCTACCTATCGCTCTTTACATCGATGGTTCTAGATACGTGGCAAGGAAGAGTACTTTCGCTACAGGAAAAGATTTCGCATATCGCTGAGCTATGGGTTTTGGCGAAGATTATCGAGGCTATGGATGGCGAAACAATGTCTCTTCGTTACGACCTCAATCGAGTTGAGCTAGTGCTGGGCGGTGAGTGGTGGATTGAGTTTACGAAGAACCGTCCCTTTGCATACATAAGATCTCGAACTAAAGGAAAGGAATACACATTCTTCTACCAACCCTCGATCTATCCACACATAATCTCAGCATTTCTACCAGGAAAGAAGAGATTGCATCTCGTTCCCGATATCGTTATATTTGAAGGAATCATCGATCAGCTCCTTGATTGGGGCGAGCTACACAAACTCATCGAGCAGGGTAAGCATCCACTGCTAGTAGTAGAGGTTAAGACAGGTCTCGAAACCTCTGAATGGAGAAGTCCCGAATACATACTAGGTCAGCTCAAGACCTACAAAGAGTATCTACAACCTAAACGTATTGCTCTAGCGGTACTGATGCCATTGCGAGACACATTGTTCAGAGCAGCGCTTAGATCCTTGAATGTTGATGTATTCGATAATCTACTGAATCCTAAAGCTCAAGAAGCATTTCGAAACTACATACTCGAGACACTTGTATAAGGCTAACTTCGCAGACCCGGGCTCTGCACACATCGCTCTCAAAACACCTTCGCTCTATCGATATCGCCACTTCTTCGAATACCTTCTTCGAGGTGCACCCCATACTCAATTCATCGACCAACGAAACCCACGGAGAAACCCCGGCTCTGCACAGATAGCACGGTGTTGTAATCGAAGAAACCAGTCGAAGAACTAGTTAAGGAAAGAGGATTGAGATCTCTAAGCACGTAAGCTACGGAGAGGATGCTCATCAAAGCTACGACGAGCTTTATACCTGGGAAACACTAGTGTTTTTGGAACTGCGGCCGCGGATGTGGACCCCACGGTGAGGGAAGATGATCCGTGGGGTGCTCCCGTGACGCGGCCGTTCTAACCCTTCTCGAACTTCCTTAGCTCTTCTCGAAACTTCTTGGGATCGTTCCTTAGAAGGATCCTGAAGTAGTTAGCTAGGTTATCGGCGATCACGACGAGCTTCTTCAGATCGTCTCTACGTACGCTACCCTCCTTTAGCTTTCGTGAGTAGCCAAGTACTGGGTAGAGATGGTCGTCCACAATCACGAGCGCTGGCCGTACTCTACGTAGGTAGCCATCGATGAACTCTATCGTACCTTCGCTGTAGCGAAACACCTTCGCTAGCTCTAGAAATGGCTTAAGCTTATTGAATCTCCTAGGGAGAGCCTTTAAGTACATACGCTTTCTATCCGAACCAATTTCCCTAAAATGCTTTAGACCCGAAGCCTTCCTAGCGAACTCGCAGGACTTCAAAACGTGTTCTCTAGCACCTACCAAAGCGATTACCCTAGAACCGTCCTCGCTCAGATCGATAGCTACGACCAGATCACCTATCGTTGACCACCCTCAACTGTTTCCCGCTAGAGGGTCATCCCCGTTAATTTAGTTTCTCTTAGGGTCGTCTACCATAGCTCTCGACGGGCTCGGTCGTGCACCCGACTCATCATCCCCCGCGGGGCCTCCATAGAGATGTTGCGAGCCGAAAACGCTTTGTCTATAGGTAACATGTGTTTGTCGGGATTCGCGTCGTTTCTACTCCTCTAGCGGAATGACTATGACTACGACCTTCTTTCCGTGGAGCTCTTCAAGGATCTTCTGATACCTCTTCGAGACGTATATGACGTAACCCTTATCGCCCCACTTCTGGATAGAGCCGATCACTGCCTTCATGCTCCACACACTACGCAACAATCACAAGAACAACCACGACAACCCGAATCATCACAATCCCACCAACAACAATCACGAAGACAATTACTGAAACGCAGACGATTACGCAGAACCGTGTTCTAGAAGTCGTAGAATACAACTACGATCGCTACAATGAGACTGCT
>JAMOOB010000263.1 GCA_027066265.1 Desulfurococcales archaeon | reverse complement strand
AATGCATGCCCTTTGCCTACGCTTGTCGAGATAAGGTCGTTGTATCTATGGAAGGGCTCCGCATCGTTTGAGAAGTAGAGGATCAACGACTCTTTTCAAGTACTCTACCCTGTCTAAGCTCGTTTATGAATCGATAGGTTAGCAGAATGGCTATCCCAACCTCTAGAACTGTGAACACGATGCTCTTGATGAGGTAGGCATAGATTGCGAGCAGTATCGTTCCACAGAGATTGAATGCGTAGAGCCACCACCACTTCTTCACGATGAACGATACGAAGACTAGGGCTAGACCTACGTATCCAAGGATGTCTATACCCATATCAACCCTCGCATTGCTATGCATGTAGAGAGACGAAAAACTTGTTGGTGCGGTGGTGCTACGCATCGAATCGATGTCTCTAGATCTCTTCCTCGGAGATCTCTTCTTCCTCAACGTGTTCCTCCATAGGCTTTGCCGAAACCTTCTCTCGTAGCGCGTTGACTACGCGAAGAGCTTCTTCGTGACTCACGTGCTTCGCGGTTTGGATGACGGTGGAGAGCGCTCTCTCGATAGCGTTCTCGAGATCTTCACCGGGCTGTATCTCTAGCTTACTTCGTTCGAATATCGCTGGTGTTGGTTCGACTACAGCACCCTTCTTGAGGAGTGCAATTCTTTCGTCTACGGGGGTCACGACTACTGCACCAACGCTTCGTTCACCGAGAACGACTTCGTAGACTATGTCGCCATCCTCGGTCTCTCCAAGCTTCCTGAGATCGTATGCAACGGCTGCAACCGATACTTCGGCCGCTCTAGCAACCATCTTCCTAACGATCTCGTCTACCTGTTCCTGCGGTATGCGTCTGAACGCTTCGATTTGTAAGGTATCCCACTTCCACTTGATCTCCTTGCTAACCTCGTCGACGTCGTACTCGATCCTTATCCTAACCACATCGCCCTTATCTATCTTGAGCTGCTCGACGAGTATCGTGTAGAGGAACCTATTGAGCTGCGCGGCAGCGTAAGCAACGCGTTGCGCCCACGTCTTGTCCTGCTTAACGTAGTCCTTCATCTGAGCGAACAGCGTTCGCCTAATCTTATCAGCGTAAGCACCAGCTATAACTAGCCCCGAGCTCAGTCTAGGCATGCTCTACCCCGGTAGAGGTACAGCATCGCGTCGATAGATAAGGCTTACGAATTGCGAGGTGGAGTCCTTGAGGAAACTATCCCTGCTCTGCTTACCAGCGCTCTACTACGCTTCGCTAGCGATAGCTAACGTAGGATCGACTCTAGCAATCATAGCGTTCGGAGGCGGTGCTACGCATGTTGCGCTCGCGTACCTACTGTACGATGCTGCCTACGCATTCTCGTCGTGGCTCTGGCCGTTAGCAATGCGTGGAAGGGGTAGGAGAAGCGTTCTAGCGATATCCTACGCACTGCTAGCGCTATCGATAGCCTCCATGTCGTTGGCGCCGAACCTAGAGACGATAATACTCCTCCAGCTCGTCTATGGAGCTTCCACAGCTTTGATACCACCGGTACAGACCTCGGTATTCGTAGAAGTTCTACGCATACGTGAGCACGCCATATACACCGCCTACCTATCGGGTGGCTTAGGCTTCGTTCTAGGAGCTCTGCTCGGAGCGTTCCTACGCTCATCCATGGATCTACGAAGCGTCATCGCTTTCGGTGCAGTCCTAGCTCTTACAGCATCACTGCTATCGCTCACTCTTCCACCGACCATAGGCGTAGTCGAGGCGGGT
>JAMOOB010000262.1 GCA_027066265.1 Desulfurococcales archaeon | reverse complement strand
GTCATGACGATGGGGATGGGGTACGCAGGGAAGACGGGAGAACCGCTGCGGAGAACCATGGTTAGATCCACGATGCGAACCATGTACAGCCCACGTACTCTAGCGAAGCCTAGGCATATAGCTTCTCTGCATACAGCTTCTTCAGCACGAGTAGAGCCTTCTCAACCCTTAGCATGGCTAGGCTACGCTCCTCGATCCCTACGATGCGTGCGATAGCTTTGGGTATGTGCAGCGTATTCCCTTTGCTTACCCTAACCTTTGCTTCCAGAGCAGAGACCTGCTTCTACCTCCAGACACATACTCGTTTTCTCAAAGGTTTAGCTATACCATCGCTGATTCAGAGAAGCCGAGACGAATGAACTAGCTTGGAAGTAGCCCTTCCCTATATCTCCAGAAAGTCTCGTTCAGCCAAGTCCACGATCTCGTGTCCACTGAAACACAATGTTTAATAATTATAAAGAGCAGAGAGTTCACGCGAGGGAGTGAACATGAGGAGCTTGGGAAAGCTAAAGCTCTCGATAGTCCTTACAGTGATCATCGTTGCTATGCCGATAATCGTAGCAAAAATCCCCATCCCACATACCTCGAGCTGTGTTAGCTACGTAGATGCTGCGAAGATTAGTAGTGATTCCATGAAGTCGAAGCAAGTTCTTAGCGCGAACGATGTGAGCGAAGAGCTTCTTCGAGAACATCTAAAGAAATTCGGAGCATTCATAGTGATCGATAACGATGGTACTCTGTACCGTAGCGCGAAGAAGGTATTGTCGATGTACGGTATCGAGATTCGTAGACTCGACTCGTTCGAAGAACTGGAATCGATTGGTTGCCCCAAGATCCTGGTGGTGAACCTTGATAGGGAGGCTATTGCTACGCTAACCTCCGAAACCATCCTTGACAAGCTTCGTAGATGTTCGTTGAGTGGAACCTACGTACTTTTCGCTTTCAACGATACTAAGCTAGCTGACGAAGTATGGAGGAAGATCTTCGGCGTACCGCTCCCGTATAAAAGCAACGAAGTTACGGTAGCAAAGGTATGGAGAAGCGGTAAGGTAGAGCACGTAGTCGAGAAAACGTTCTTCGTATACGGAAGAACGTACAGAGTCGTAGATGGAAAACGCATTCCTATCGAGGTAGGTGGTTCTGCAGGGTATAGAGACGTAAAGGATTTGGAGAAGGCAATTAGCGAAGCCCTAGCAAACCTGCTGAAGAACATCGTGTACGTAGAACTCAACCTCGGCAACGAACAGTAAGGTTTTGAGAACCTCAACATCTACGACCCTAATCGAAGCCTCGCCGTCTTCATCCCTAAGGATCGAACAGTGTTGATGAACGGAACCGTATATAGATGAAGAAGCTCGTGCTGAGCTTTCGATGTGATTCTCTACAGGTTTTCCTTGACAACGATACGCATCTACGAGCTTTTCGAAGAGCGAAAGATCGTTTTCTTCGCTACGTATCGAGATTGCTAAGCTTTTGGGTTAGCTAGGTAGCTATCCTAGTGGGTAGAGTGGAAGTTGATGGTGATACGAGTCCATAGAAAGGGAATCATAGTCATTCCTAAATCTGTGCGGGAAGCCTTGGGTATCGAAGAAGGTTCTCTTCTCCAGCTAGAGGTTAGGGATCGCGAGATCGTGCTTAGACCACTCGATCTATGGGAAAGGGTCTGGGGCTGTGCTAAGGGGATGGGTAACGTCGATGAGTTGGAGCGGGCACTGGACGAGGAGGAGGCCTCTGATGAGCT
>JAMOOB010000261.1 GCA_027066265.1 Desulfurococcales archaeon | reverse complement strand
GATCGAGGAGCTTCTCTACAGAGTAGAATCGAAGCTAGCGAGCTACCTAGAGCCCACACCAAGCGAAGAGCACTCCATGGTTTCTTCTGCTAAGAGAATCATCGAGGAGGTGATTCTAGGACATGGATGAGGATCTCGCTAAGATCCTGGCGAACGGCGATCTAATAATCCCCGCACCGAGGAGAGCGATAATACTCGAATCCAATAAGAGAGGTCCTCGATACAAGGTGTACCTACCCACGCACTACAACGAGCTGTGGAGGTTTCTTAGGTCGAAGGGAAAGGACGTGGACATCATCGTAGTCATTAGATTGAGGTGATTCGATTCGATGATTAGGGCTGTAGGGAGGCTCCATCCAATGGTTCTGAACGTCGTTAGGTCTACACCGACCGAGCTGTTGGTGTATCCCGAGTTCTTCGACAACGCATCGCTGCTACTCGATGGAGGTACAGACCTGTATCTCCGAGAGCTCGAGAAGCTTGGCGATAGGGTTCTGATCGCTGTGTGGCCAGACTACTGCTACTCATTCTATCCGCTACACATCGTTAGATCCGACTACATCTGGGTATACCCGCTGCATTTGTTGAAGGAGATCGACTTCGTTCTTCGTCTCTCTGATAGGGTTACCCTATACCTGGGATACCTATCGATACACTACAAGAAGATCCTACGAGACTACAGCCTCGAGCAGTTCCTCGAAATCGCTAAGCTCTACGGATTACCGATATGGCTAATGGGTGCCAAGGCAAGGGACTTGCCATACATATGCATCTTCGATGGTTTCGACACAACGCTTTTTCATCGTTCCTCGATCGAGGTTCGAGAACTATCGAGATCCTTCGTGGGTAAGGAACGTGTTCATACCATTCGTGGAGCGGCTATGTAGGTGATCGAGATGAGTGTGAGAGAGCAGTATCTACAGTATTTATGTAGTAGAGTTAGCTGCGAAGAGCTTCCACCACCTGGAAGGATCGTGCTTAGAGGCAGGGAGATCTGGAACCATCCACATGTGCTGATGTACCAGGAATGGGTTCTCCACCATTGGCAACCCGAGCCAAAGCCCATAGCTCTTCTCCTACCCTGCACACCGGTGAAGCCCTACAGCAGATCGGCTATCAGGAAGATCATCTACGCAAACCTGAAGAAGCTAGGTATCGAGAATCGAGTTGCAGTCATAACGATAAGCGATCCGATGCTGCTAGTACCCAAGGAAATCGAGGATCTCTACCCCGTGGCTAACTATGAGCACCCCATACACCTTCTGAAGATTCCTCAGATACGTAGAAGATTCGTAGAGTTGCTATCGAAAGCCCTACCGAAGCTGAAGGTCTATCCAAGGATAGTAGCGTTCCTAAGCCACAAACATAGAGAAGCAGTTGAGGAAGTTCTGAAGATCTCAGGAATAGAGCTAGGAATTGAGTTCCACGACTATGGAAGGCTAGCGTTCAGATCCTCTAGGCAGGTCGTTCTACGCGTTTTCTCGATTCTCAACTCTATGCATGGGGTTACATCGAGGTGAGGGAATGCCTCTGAGGAGATCGATCAAGGTCGACGACGAAGTGTACGAAAGGCTGCAGCAGCTAGCTAGGGAGCTCGGTGTTGATAGCCCTAACCAGGTTCTTAGGAAGCTGCTCTTCGATGGAGTAGGTCCTAGACCTGTACCCAGTATCAGCAATAGCTTTGCGGAGAGGTTCTTCCAATGCCTAGAGAGTACGAGGATAGACTTCGTATCTGCCGTAAGC
>JAMOOB010000260.1 GCA_027066265.1 Desulfurococcales archaeon | reverse complement strand
TACCAACAACGCAGCCAGCAACGACCCATGCACCACCGCCACCCGCTGGACCTTCGTTCCCAACCTGGCTCCTGCTAGCTGTGGGTGGTGGTGTTGCTGCTATCGCTGTCGGGGTAGCTGTGTTCCTCATGCTTAGCCGTAGGAAACCAACGCCTCCACCACAACCCGTACAGCCTCAGCCCACGACTCCTACCGCACCTACGACGGGTGCCGTAGCCACGGCAACGGCTCCCACACCAGCATCGACCGAAACGGAGGCTACGCAGGTTATCGGTACCGAGCAGATGCAGACCATGGTGATGCTGGCATCGCTCGTGCTACCGGATGGGAGATCCATACCGATAACTTCGCATAAGCAGATCTTTGGAAGGAAGGACTTCGAGCCCTACCTACCGAGAGACGTACTGAGATTCATATCGAGGACGCACTTCGCTATCTACTACGTGCCGGGGCAAGGGTTCTTCATCGAAGATCTTGGGAGTGCCAACGGTACGTTCGTGAACGGTCAGGATATCCGTGGACGTGGGAGAGTACCACTGCACGAAGGTGACAAGATCAACGTTGCGGGAGTGATCGAGCTCGTGTTCAAACCCATGCCGAGCGCTGGCTAAGGTTCTAGCTACAAACATTTTTTAGATTGAGCAAGTCCTAGGCTTTGGGAGACTGAGATGGATCTCGAATCGTTGAGTAGAGCACTGGATAGAGCTAGCAATGCTCTCGCTGTTGCTGCTCTGATACTTCTAGGAATAATCGTTGTTGCCGTGGGTGCATCGATGCTTGCACTCAACCTCCTAGCTCTGATGAGCGTAGAGGAAGGTATTGGTGTCTGTAGCTACGTGATGGGGTTCGTACTCGCAACGATAACTCTCTGCACGGGATTAGCCATGCTGTACCTAGCTCCATCCCCATCGATGAGGCGAGGCTACGGAGCTCTGAACGCTGTATTCATCGCTAGCTTTCTTCTATTCCTCTCCACATCCGTAGCTCTTCCATACGTAGCAAAACTCCCTCCCAGCATCGTTGCTAAGCTAGGGAATCACACCGGCATAGCGGTAACGGGTTTTTCGATGCTGATAGCTAGCATGGTTCTCCTAGGTCGTAGAGGCGTTCTTCCACTCGTAGGCTTGGGCCTCTTCGTAGTTCCCGCGATCGCTCTCTCCATGCTTCTCAACGACGTTGCGAACTTCTTGACTAGCTACGGGCTCAGCGCCGTAGATATGGGAAGTCTTGATAGAGCTGCAACCACTGCCAGCGCCATGCACATCGATATCCTTGCATCCTACGCATTGCTGCAGGGATTGTCTATGGCACCCATGTTCGTAGCCATCGCGCTGGGGATGGATAGAGCTTTCGCTGGTAGCGATCTCGAAGCTGTTAAGAAGATCCATCCCTACGCGAAGCCTCTCGCAACGGTGCTGCTATTCATCGCATTGATTCTGGGAACCTACGCAGCATCGACGTTGCAGACCACGGGTTTGGAACCCAGCGCGTACCTAAGCACCGCGCTAGCATCTCGAGACCCTCTGCTATACCAAGTGCTTAGCACGATCTTCGCCGTGCTGAGCATGGTCAAGCTCTTCGGATGGATAGCGATGGTCGTAGCTCTTGGGAGCGGTAGCACAGCGTTAGCGTCGAGCATCCTCAGCACGGTAGCAATCGTTGCGCGCGGTTCGCCATCAGCGCAGCCACTAGCTAGACCCGTCGGTGAAGAGGTTGCCGTTCCCACGGCATTATCGAGGAAGTGTCC
>JAMOOB010000259.1 GCA_027066265.1 Desulfurococcales archaeon | reverse complement strand
GACCATGAAAGCCATTGCTACGAGCTACGAGCTGAAGAAGGCTAGCTACGCTTACTACGCCATAGCTCAGCTCAAGGCTATCGAGAAGATACTCAATAAGCTTCCGGAAGAGCTCGGTGTAAAGCAGAAGCCTCCGCTAGCGCTCGAAGTGAAAGTGCTTCGCTAACTATAGCGCTAAGTACCTTGCGGAGAGTGTTACCGAAATTCGGTGTGAGCCAGCCTTGAACTACAGGTTCGTATCGCTTAGCGAAGCGATAGAGCTAGTAGCTTCAAAGATTAAGTTGCCTCTAGGTATCGAAGCAGTTAGCGTTTTCGAATGCGTTGGTAGGGCTAGCGCTCGAGACTACGTAGCGCCTACAGACATACCCCTCGTTAACGCTAGTGCCGTGGATGGCTATGCTGTTAGGAGCGTAGATACCTTCGGAGCCTCTAGCTCTAGCCCCGTAGAGCTATCGCTTGGGAGCGAGTGTTCGGAAGGAACGGCCGTACGAGTGTTAACGGGAGACCCAATACCACCGAGCTGTGACGCCGTTGTTCGCGATGAAGATGTAGAGCTTCGCGATGGGAAGGTGCTAGTATATCGAGCGGTACCGAGCTATCACAACGTTCGTAGAGCTGGAGAAGATCTCAGATCCGGAGAGCTAATCGTTAAGAAGGGCCAGGTTCTTAGACCTTGGCACGCAGCTGCCTTAGCGGCTTGCGGATTTCATCGAGTTGAAGTGCTCGAGAAGGTCAGGGTAGGGATAGTGGTTGTGGGTTCCGAGGTCGTGGAGCCTAGCGAAGGGATAGAGGCTTACAGAAAGGGCTTAGTCCTAAACTCCACGGGGCCCCTCGTGGTTTCAGCTCTTCGCGAGCTAGATCCTTTCGAACCTAGGTACTTAGGGATCGTGAGGGACGATCCTAAGGAGATAGCGCGAGCCATTGAGGAAGCCCTAGCCGCTAACCACGTTGTTGTGACAACTGGGGGTACGGGGCCTAGCCCAAGGGATGTGACTACGCGAGCTATCGAGATGGTGGGTGGCGAGATCGTGGTTCGGGGAATAGCGATTAGACCTGGTAGGCCCACGAGCGCGGCGATAGTCGATGGCAAACCGGTCTTCATGCTCTCGGGCTTCCCGGTAGCGGCTTTCTTAGCCCTCAAGTACTTCGCAATACCCTCTCTAGCTAGGGCTCTAGGCATAGAGCTAACCGTGACTAGGTGCATAGCTAAGCTAGTGTCTAGGCTCCCTAGCACCTCGAGCTACACCTGCTTCTCTAGAGCTAGGGTGTGGATAGAGGGCAACGAGCTCTTAGCGCAACCCTTAGCGATCAAGGGGTCAGGCAACGTATCCACGCTTATCAAGGGCAACGCTCTGATAGTCGTTCCCGAGGGTGTCGAAGGCTTCGAGGAAGGGGATCAAGTACTCGTGGATCTCCTTTAGGTGAGGGAGTTGAGTAGGAAGCTCTTCCACAAACTCGTGGATCCAGAGGAAGCTCTGAGAATCGTGATGAATAGAGCTAGGCTAGAGCCTCGAGGAGTAGAGGAAGTTTCCCTACTCGAATCCCTTGGCAGGGTACTAGCTGAGGATGTGAGAGCACCTATAGACTACCCACCTTTCGATAGGTCGGAAGTCGATGGCTACGCTGTTAGGAGCGTAGATACCTTCGGAGCGGACGAGCTCAATCCCGTGAAGCTCGAGCTCGTCGGTAGCGTTGGTGTTGGAGAGGAGCCTCGAGTCGAAGTATCTCAGCGTCAAGCAGTAGAGATCGCTACAGGAGCT
>JAMOOB010000258.1 GCA_027066265.1 Desulfurococcales archaeon | reverse complement strand
ACTGCTTGGATCAACGTCTCTATCCATTGCAAGAGGACACATTCGACGAGCACTGAAGAGTACCGAGAATCTTTGTCCGAACCTCCTAAGCTCGCGAATGACGGGATCGAGTTCGTTCCTCGTACGAACAACGTACACTACCCTATCGATACCGCGCTCGAGGAGCTCCATAGCAGCAGCGAGCACTGTAACGGTCTTGCCGAACCCCGTAGGAGCATCGAGTACGACCACCTTGGAACCACGTTCGAATTCCTCAACTATTCTCTGAGCAGCTTCAACCTGTCCCGGTCTAGCCTCCGAGTACGGTATTCTAACCACGATCTACCTCCACCGATCCAGGGCTCTATCGTCGACAAGCGTATATGTGCGGAACGCCGCATTCTTCGACAGTCGCCTAAGGGTTTCGTAGGCAGACACCTTAAAATATGGGTTCCGAACGAGGAGGTTTCGGGTCGAAGCTTTGAGGAAGGTCTACGTGGTCGGGGTTGGCATGACCAAGATCGATAGACACTACGACAAGGATATGCGGAGTCTCGCAGCCGAAGCAGCTCTGAAAGCGCTTGACGATACCAAGGGTGCGGATCCCAAAGCCGTAGTCGTAGGCAACATGATGAGCTCGTCCCTCTACCAACAAGACTCGCTGGGAGCGTTGGTTGCCGACGCCATCGGGCTTCGAGGTCGTGGAGCGCTGAAGGTCGAGGCTTCGTGTGGAAGCGGTGGTCATGCCGTAGCCGTTGGGTACAGTCTCGTTGCATCGGGTCTCTACGATCAGGTGATGGTTGTTGGGATCGAGAAGATGTGCGACTACCCAACCTCGGTCGTGACAGCTGGTCTCGCTCAGGCAGCGGATGCAGAGTACGAAGTTGTTTATGGAGCGAGTTTCGCGGCTCTGAACGCCTTGGTTATGAGGCTCTACATGTCTAGATACGGAGCTAAGCGAGAAAGCATAGCGCTCTGGCCCGTGATGATGCACGAGAACGCTGTTCACAATCCCTACGCTCAGCTGAGGTTCAGGGTTACGGTGGAAGCAGTTCTGAGGAGTCCCGTGATAGCTGATCCGATAAGACTCCTAGACGCTGCTCCCATAGGTGATGGAGCAGCAGCGCTGATCCTTGCAAGCGAAGAGGTTGCTCGAAAGCTTAGCGATGCACCCGTGCTGATCGCTGGCGTGGGTATGGGTAGCGATGCGCTGGATCTAGCCTCTAGGCAGGATCTGTTGGATCCCATAAGCATTAGGTACGCAGCTAAGCAAGCCTACGCAATGGCAGGCATCGAGCCTAGGAACGTCGACGTTGCTGAGATACACGATGCGTTCAGCATCACGGCACTCCTCTCCATCGAAGGCCTAGGCTTTGCAGAACCTGGAAAGTCGTGGAAAGAGCTCGAGGAGGGTAGGTACAGACCCGGAGACAAACCTAGCCTCAATCCGAGCGGTGGTCTCAAAGCTCGTGGACATCCGGTGGGTGCTACCGGCGTATACCAAGTCGCGGAAATAGCGATGCAGCTCCGCGGAGACTTCCCCGGCATTAAGTGCGGTGGCGAGATAGGTCTCGCAATGAATACGGGTGGAGTTGCTACGCTTACAACAGTGATTGTTCTCCGAAGGTGATGAGTATGAGGATGTCTCCCGCACGAGTATGGAGAGCACGTGGATCTCGGTACAGACTCGAAGCATCTAGATGTAAAGACTGTGGAAGAACCGTGTACCCACCTAGACCCGTCTGTCCCTACTGTCGATCACGAAACGTCGAGATAGTCGAGCTACCTAGAAAGGGACGCGTAGTTACGTGGACCGTGCAGTACACGGTTCCCCACGGATACCGATCGAAAGCACCTCTAATCCTAGCGATCGTAGAGCTAGAGAACGGTACGCGAGTATTCAGCGAACTCGTGGATGTTGAACCCGAAGAGATTAGGGAAGGTATGGAAGTGGAAGCAGTTCTAAGGAAAGTATACGAGGACGGCGATGAGGGGGTCATAGTCTACGCAACGAAGTTCAGACCCATAAAAACGGGATAGAATCAACGAAGTTTTTCTACTTCGGGATACAGCCTCCACACACCTTCCTCGAGATCTTCGACTCGAACACCTTTCTTCTCCAAGAGATCGCCTACCGTCGAGGAAGCTACTACGATTCCTTCCCCAAGCCTAGCCACAACCATTCTGTAGTACTCTCGCTTAGCATCGCTTACGTTCTTCAACCGCGTACATAGCAGGAGCTCGACATCGCTCGGCGGACGATACGCGAGCATCGCTACGTTTAGAGCCGTTCCGCTAGGTGTATAGCTATCGAATACCTCGCCGAGTATCGAAGCTAAGAGCTTTGCATCGAATCTATTCTCTTCCTCTAGCTTCTTAGCTAGGTATAGAGCTAGTAGATGGGAATCCGTGTACATGGCAACGCTTTTGATTCTCAACGCTTTGGCTAGCGCTTCTCTATCAACGGAACCGTTGTGCGCAACAAATAGGTGAACGACCTGCGCTTCTCCACGGATATAGCTCTCGATACGGGTTAGCAACACCATAGCTTCCTCCAGATGCTTCAGACCTAGCCAAGAAGACCAAGCATCTTCGAGAACCCGGCGTTGCTCTCCACCGATAACCACCGTGACGTGGTAGGGATGCGCAGCTACATCACCCAAGGGTTGTCCCGGAGATGCAGCTCGACTATGTAGAACACCAACAACTTCGTCAACCTTGCTAAGCCTCTCTACCAGAATCTCTAGGACTCGAGACGAACACTCGGTATCGATACCCCATCCATACTTCGAGAACGAGATCGATAGAGCTCCCTTCCTACGGCTAGCGATTGCGTAGCCCCAACCATCTAGATGACTTCTCCTCGAACTGATCGCAGCTAGCTTAGGATCATCGATGCTAGCATCTCTATGTGCTTCGAAGATCTTTGCAAGTACTTCGTGAGCAGGGTTGCGAAGGTAAAGAGCAGTTATTCTGCACATGTTTTACTCGACCTTTCTAGCGATGAGCTTCGTCAACGGGTGCTCGGGTACGGGAGGCGTGATAAGCATCTGGTAGAGAGGCGGTGGATACCTCAAGCCTACTTGCTTCAACCTCCTCAACGCTATCTCTAGGTCCTCTATCCTGAACCCCATCCACAGCTCATCGTCTTGAGCTTCCGCTAACGCGCGTGCTCCTCCGCACGGAATTGTTAGCCACGGCGAGGACTTTACGATGGTTGCAGCCACTACTTCGCACGCTGCATGACCGTTGAAGTCGGAGTACGGCTTCTTACCCGTAGCATCGAAGTAGCCTACGAGTAGTAGGTATGCTTGTGCCGAGTTCACGACTAGGAACACGGCATCGGGTTCGAGGTTCTTGATCTCGAACGTTCTTAGAGGTGCTATCACGGCAGCTCGGTACTTACCCATGGGAAGCGTATGCACAGCTTCTACGAGCTTCTTAAAGATCTCGGGAGTGTAGGCGAAGTTCTCGATCCACCTCTTCTCTAGGTCTGGTGGAGGTGCTTTGAATCCTAGTACGGCGGTGCCTACAACGCATGCATCCACGTTCTCCTCGGTCACGACGACAGCTCTACCATACACGGCTGCAAGCTTCAGAACCTGGCATAGAGCAAGGTTCTTCTCGAGAAGCCTTATTCCGAGCTTCGTAGCGTCCTCAACACGTTCGAACATCTTTATGCCTACGGGTTCGCCACGAATCTTCACTACGCTGTGCAGATCCTGTACAATGCTCGAGAGTCGGCTACTCAACAAAGACCACCAAGGAGATTTGCATAGCCGAAGAATTAAGCTTGAATAGCGATCGTCGATATACGAAAAGGCTTAGAACCACGATGCAGACGTACGTACCGAGCCACACGAGATGATGAGAGCCCCACCATGGTCGGATCACGTGGATGAGGATATGGGGGCTCCACTGACGATCTTGAGCAGCGTATTACCTCCTTAAACTCGAAGATCTGGGCGAGAACTTGTCGTTCACGAACCTCCTACCACTTATCGTAGTTCTGATCCTAGTGCTCGGAATCGTTGTTGCGATCCTCGTAACCAGCTCCCAGCATCATAGAAGACCGGGGGCCACAACGATTCCTAGCGTAGTCAGTACCCTACCTAGCTCGAGATCCGTTGAAGCTACGTGTAGCGTAAGGATGGTGGTGCTCGTCGATAACTATCGATATCGACGCGATCTCGAGATCGCGTGGGGTCTAGCGATATACGTAGAGACTCCGTGGAGTAGAATCCTATTCGATACGGGTCCGAATCCAAGGGTTCTTACCGAGAACGCTCGTAGACTAGGAATCGATCTTTCCAAGATCGATGCGATTGTGGTTAGCCATGCACACGGTGATCACTACGGTGGTCTGAAAGCTTTTGCAGCGCTACGAAGAGGCATACCCGTATACATACCATTCAACGAACCTTGGCTTGAGAGATACGTTGAAGAACTAGGTCTGGAGCCCGTAGTCGTGAACCAAACTATGGAGATCGCTAGGGGGATCTACGTAACGAAACCTTTGTATGGACCTCCGTGGGAAATATCG
Organism: Desulfurococcales archaeon; assembly: GCA_027066265.1. Lineage (GTDB taxonomy): Archaea > Thermoproteota > Thermoprotei_A > Sulfolobales > Ignisphaeraceae > JAADCV01. The sequence continues at coordinate 4,891 of JAMOOB010000258.1, read as the reverse complement.
TTGGCGATAAACACCTCGAAAGGATTCGTAGTACTCGTAGGCTGTAGCCATCCGGGCGTAGCGAAGATCGTGCAGTTGGTTAAGGAAACGCTCGGAGGCAAGATCTATGCAGTTCTGGGCGGTATGCACCTAGCTGGAGCACCCGAAGACGTTGTCGAAGCGATAGCTAGCAAATTGATTGAGCTAGGAGTTGAGAAGGTGTATCCAATACATTGTAGCGGTGACGAGATCCGCAACGTTTTGAAGAATCGGTACCCCGAACACTACGGTGATGGAGGAGCAGGTCTAGAGATAGTCCTAGAGCTACCGGCAGAGCTCTGCAAGCACAGTTCCAGTAGAGTAAGCATTAGTATGGCTTCGTAGCGAGGGAAATCAGATCCGTAGTAGCCGTGAAGATTCGATCTGCATGGCGCTCGTAGGTCGAGATCCTCGGCGTACATATCACTGCGACAAGCTATGCTTCAGCGAACTCGGCACTCATCACTTCTCAGCGCGGCGAGCTTATCATCATGCAATCGAGCTCCGCTTCATTCGCCCGCGAATGACGCGGGCGTCGGCGGAGCGAGGCGAAGCCGGGGGACCGAGCATGAATGGTGTTGCGGTACCTATGAGCGGATATGGTGGTTGTGGGCTATCGCTAGGTTAATAGTCTCTATCGTGCTGGGTTCCAGGGGGCTAGATCGTGGCTTCCGTGAGAAGGTCTGTCCTTTACATAGCTTCGTTTGTATGCTTAGCGTTGGCGTACTTTCTATCGGATCTAAGGTGGTTCCTTACGGTGGTATCCGTATCGATATGCTTCGCAGCTGTTAGCTGTGTCATTACGGCGAGGAGGCTCATGTTCATGGCTGCAGCAACCCCTCATGCAGCTCTTTTCGCTGCTGCTCTAGGCGTGATGCTGTCGTCGTACGTAGGCTTGCTTGATCCGTATCTATGGGCTCTCGCGATCGGTACGGCGATAGTCTTGGTCACGGGCTTCGTCGTGGAGCGCGGGGTGGATCCCGATATCGCGACCTCGGTAATGGTATCGGCTACGGCTTGCGGAAGCGTTATCGCGATCACTTGGATAGCTACGTATCTAAGCATGCGTTACTCACCGCTATCGCTAATAGTCGGCGATCCTCTGCTCGTGGATTGGAACGAGGTTCTTCTCGTGGTAGCTATATCCGTGGCGATGTTCTTCGTAGCGATCGCCGTGCACCGAGTATCGCTATGCATGGGTTTCGATCTGGATCACGTTAGGCTTGCAACCTCTAGGGTATGGCTCTACGACATCGCGATATACGTATCGTTGGCGATAACCTCCGTAGCCATGGTCAAGGTGGTGGGCTTCGTTCTCCAACACGTTCTGATACTCCTTCCATCAGCGATAGGGATAGCAATCGGTAGAAGTGCACGCGATGTTCTGGAGGTAGCTGTATGTATCTCGATCGCTGCTAGTAGCCTAGGTCTTGCGATCTCTATACTGCTAGACCTACCTCCGTCGGGTATGATAGGGCTAGCCTTCCTCTGCATCTACATCGCTACCGCTATCCTTAGAAAGCTCCGAACCTAGTTCTCGAACGAGATGTTCGTGGACTGCAGTCGCCAAGGCTATGAGCGCTGATGCGAGTGCGTAGTCCGTAGATATAACGATGCCGGGAGCCACGTCCAGCACCATGGATGCGAATCGAAAGATTCCCGTGGGAACACCTTCGCGAGCACCAACCATCACGTTGATCCTCCTACCCTTCCTTACGCAGTCTATAACGAGCTTAGCAACCTCGTCTGCTACCTTCGATATTGGTTCTCCCTCCGGTTCGAACACTATGATGGGTTCTCCCATGCGGGATCTAACGAATTGGTACATATCCTGTACCGAGACCTTGACTCTGTGGACTTCGCGGCCGTAGCTCCTACGCTGGATCTCGTACCGAGATTCTATTCCTTCGAAGAGACCTCGAAGGAAGTGGTACAGCGGATATGCGTCTACGGGACCTATCGGAGCAATGACGAGCTCTCCAACCTCGTAGGTCTGTACCTCGCGACCGATTCTCCTACCCATGGTGTAAGCGGCGTCTTCGGGACCGAGGTACGGTTCGTGAGCAACGCTCATCAATCTGAAGACGCGGTACATCGGGAACTTGTAGGGCTTCATCTTCTTCCAGAACTCGCGTCCCGATACCAGGCTTAGGAAAGCCCATTCATGGACTATCTGCACCATCACGACCTTGTCCGGGTGCTCTAGATCTACCTTAGCACCCGTAAGCTCCTTTACTGCGGCACCTACGGCAACGTTGACGTCTATCGATGTAAAGCTATGCTTACCGCGTCTAACGGTGCGAACCGCAAACGATTCGTTGGGAGAAATCCTTTCGCGAACCAATCTCTTAGCGGCTTCGACGATCTCCGAGATATCGGCACGGCAACGTTCTTCGACTACGAATACCTTCTCAACCTCTGGAATCCTTTCTCGGATAGCCTTTGCTAGCCCATGCTTATCCTTAGTACCTATAACGACCACCATACCGGATAAATTCCGGGGAGCTGGAACGACTTCTGCATCCGGATCGAGTTCCTTTATGTAGCTAGCAACGACCTTCTCCATACCAAGCCTACACGTAGCTATGATGTCTACACGGCTGAGATCGGTCATATGCGGCACCTCTATGCGAGAGATCGAGCAAGCTCGTAGCTCTTTTCCACGAAGCGTTCAAACCTTAAGGGATCGAGCTTCGCGTATATGTATAGGCTACGGTTCTCGGGAACTATAGCTACGTGATTAACGATATCGGCTCCGACATCCCTAACGAACTTCACTAGCTTGCCTAGATGTCTCTCGCTACGGTACACCGCTACGAATTTATGTCCATCTATCTCGAGTTCGCGTTGCTGCATGCTGTCGAAGCCTTTGATGATCTTCCTCGGCGATCTTCTGTAAGCTCCATGCTTAACGAGATGAAGCTCCTCGCCTAGATACCTACTGTACCAATACGTTAGGTACACTCTATCGAATCGCGTAACCAGCTTGGAGATAGGGTAGTAGAAAGCGCTGTATCGTGGCAGGAACAGCACCGTTACCTCGGCACGGTTCAGAGGACCTCGATCGAGCCATAGAACGGCTTTGTACCCTACGTAGAGCCCGACGAGCGTGTAGTTCTTATCACGCGGGCTTAGAACTCGTTCGAGAACCCTTACGCTATGCCTCATGAGCTCGAGATTGATTCTTCTGCCACGAAAGAACTGGAGCACGGAGATTCCAGAGAAAAGAGCTACGACCAGTATGGCTTCGCTGAGAGTTATTGTTGTGGGTAGCGGTAGCAAGGTCTACACCTCGAGTAGATCCTCTATATGCTTCGCGTACTCTTTCAGCGCATCGATACCGCGAGGTTCGCGAGCTAGAAGAGGTACGTAGACGATGCGAAGTCCGCGAAACTCGTTCTCGATCATCTCGAGAGCTTTCCTCTGTTCTTCGAGTCTAGCCTCTAGCTCTGGAGGTGTGGAGCCACTCAATCGAAGAACTTTGTTCACTATCACGAACTTCGTTGGTAGACCTAGCTTCCTAAACGTTTCGAGAGCGCGTTTCGCTTCCAGTACGGGTAGAGTCTCGGGATTTAGAATCAACCCAATGCTTGTTACGGAGGGATTCCTCAGTACGTTTATAACTTCGCGTGTCTCGTTAAGCATCTTCCTGAGTTCCTTGGATACCGGATCCTCTTCCTCTTCGGTTGGAAGCTTAACCTTCTCGCCACCGATCTCAGCAACGAGTTCCTGCTTCAGTATCTTTGCAATCGCTTTCCTACGCTCTAGGATAGCTCTCCTCAACTCCAGCAATTTCTCGAGCCATACCTCGTTCACGAACGGTAGCGCAAGCATTCTCACGGTTAAGCCCGTTGGAGGAGTATCGAATACGAGAGCATCGATATCCTTGCTGCGCTTGATGAACTCAACGACTTTCTCTAGGGCAGCGTACTCCTCTACGCCTGGTGCATGTCGAAGTGTATCGATGTATCGATCTAGGTTTAGAACCCTTAGATACGCGTAAGCATCCTTGATGCGATCGCATAGATTCTTGAGGTGTTGCTGAACAGCGCGATCGAAGTCTACCTCTATACCCCAAAGATTCTCGACAATCTGCTTAGGTTTTTCACCGAGTGGAATTCCGAATACGTCGCCGAGGTTGTGGGCTGGGTCGAGCGATACTATCAATGTTCGTAGACCTCTCGAAGCTAAGAGCATGGAGAAAGCAGCGGCAGAGGTTGTCTTACCTACTCCTCCCTTACCGACGAAGAAGTACACCTTCATCTACGTCACCTCGAAGATCCCCGCCATCTCTGCTAACATATCGTCGAGCCTCTCGCTGATACGCTGCATGACGAGCAACTCCTTGGCTAGGTAGGGTAGCAAGCGTAGCGCTATAGGTGTTGGTGGACTCGGGAACCCTACGAACGAGCCTAGGAGTACGAGAGCGAACACGTTCTCGAGCTCGCGTAGCTCGACCGATACATACTCGACTGCGCGACCCCTAAACATCTCGCTTAGTACTTCAAAGAGTTTGCGTATCGGATGCAAACTGATATTCACCGCGATCAACCCCGCTACGCCTAGCTTTTAAGGTGTTTGTAGTGCACAAAGCTTTTTACCATAGTCTGCGCCCCCCAAGGCGGGCTACGTGTTAACGGCATTGATCGTAATAACGGCGTTGGCGATATACGCGCTATTCTACTTCACGCACGGTAAGTACCTAGAAAAGAAAGTGTTCCAAGCGGATCCGTCGAGGGAAACCCCGGCGCATAAGTTCTACGATGGTATAGACTATGTACCAGCGAACAAGTATGTTCTCTACGGTCACCACTTCGCATCGATTGCTGGTGCGGGACCAATTATAGGACCTGCTCTAGCGCTTGGATGGGGA
>JAMOOB010000257.1 GCA_027066265.1 Desulfurococcales archaeon | reverse complement strand
CTCGATCATGGACAGCGCTTTGTGTACAGTCATCACGCCCTGAGCACCGCTGACGAGGATTGCTATCGATGCTGCTTCCAGCATCTTGTCGAGGTCTATACCTTTCCTAAGACCTTCCTCGATCGCTCCAGCAACGCATTCAGCGCATCCAACCGCTGCATAGGCTGCGATTAGGCATAGCCTCTTCGTTACCTCATCGAGTCTTCCCGGCGATTGAACGGCTTTCCTAAGCTCTAGGAACTTATCCGCTACCTCCTTAGATACCTTTTCAACCCATTGAACTGGTTTAGGAATTTGGCTCACTGAGAACCACCTTCCTTCCTAACCTTCTCCTTAAGCTCCTCGATCTTCTTCCTAGCCTTGGCAACGGCCTGAGCCTTATCACGCCACTTTCTAAGCTCTGCTATGGATGGGAATATTATTGCGTCTCGAGGACATAGGTTCGCACACGTATTGCATCCAACCATGCAGTTGTAGGGTCTCGCTACGATAGGTCTATTCTTCTCAAAGTCCCAATCGTAGACGTTCCTACCGCTACACGTGAGGAAGCATAGACCGCAACCAATACATCTCTCGTAATCTATCCTCGGATACCACGGAATCTCTTCGCGTGGTACGCCCCACCACGGTATCTTAGAGTAATCGCGTATGGGTCTACCAAGGATGTCCTTACCAATCATGGGAGCCTCGCTCATGATCACGCCCACTCCTTTCCTCGATCGGCGGTATAAAAGTTGTTTTCTTATCAAACCAGTTCTGGAACAGCACGGTGAGTCTTATAGGTAGACGTACGAAGTCTACCGATGGGTAGTACGATGCCCGTCGTCAGCTTCAAGGTCAGTAAGGAACTCAAGGAAAAGATGGATAAGTACAAGGATCGCGTAAACTGGTCGGAAGAGCTTAGAAAATTCGTTGAAACGAAGATTCGCGAACTCGAAGCCGAGGAGAACCTTAGAACGGTTATCGAAGAACTCGAGAGATGCAGATGGTCCGTACCTCCCGGTTTCGCTACCGCTTTAGTGAGGGAAGATCGTGATAGTGATCGATGCATCAGCTCTAGCAGCAATCGTTCTCAGAGAACCTACGTGGAGAGAGCTCGTTCGTTACCTTCGTCGTGCTGTATCGGTGGATTACGTCGTTAAGGAGGTTGCCAACGCTATCTGGAGAGCTACCTACGTTAGGAAGATCCTTAGCATCGATGATGCTAGGTACACGCTATCAATTCTATACAAGTTGGTCAATACGAATATAGAGCTGTACCCAGAACTCGATCTAGTACCCCAAGCAATGGAGATCGCGTTCAGCAAGGGTATAGCTCTATACGACGCTCTCTACATAGCTCTGGCAATCGATAGAAGGATACCACTGCTGTCCCTAGATGAAAAGCAGCGAAGAGTAGCTAGAGAGCTAGGGAGCGAAGTTCTACCGTAGCAATTATGCTCCGCGTTTGCATCGATACGCATATCCTTCATCGTCTACGTCTTCGAAAGGAACCTGTTCATCAGTATCGAAACTCGTTTCGATTTCTTCGCATAGATGCTTCGAGCTCGTTGATAGCTAGTTGGTAGGAGAGCGATGCGGATATATGCCCGCCTTCGTAGCCTTGGGAGAACCGGGGCACGTGCTATGGAGTGGAGTATAGAGACGGTAATCTACGTATTGATAACCGCATTGATACCGGGATTCGTAGCTACGTGGCTTGGTGTAGGCGGTTGCTTCCTAAGGATACCGATGATCATGTATTTCTTCGGAACCTCGATTAAGACAGCGTAC
>JAMOOB010000256.1 GCA_027066265.1 Desulfurococcales archaeon | reverse complement strand
ATTCGCCAGTCAATCTAGCGAAAACCGTATACTAGCCATGCTCATCTTTAACGGATATTTTGCTAAGCAGTTGACAGAGATCAGGGTAAAGGCAATAACGAGCTCCCTTTCCGTGAGCAATTCCCTAAACTAGCAACATCAAAGATTTAGAGTAACTAAAAAGCTCGGAGGACGACCATGATTATTATGTGGCGGGCCCGCGGGGATTTGAACCCCGGACCTCCGGCTCCGAAGGCCGGCGCTCTATCCTGGCTGAGCTACGGGCCCAGCTCCGTTCTACGTGGATATAAACTATGGTTTATATACTTTGCTTGAAGCTGGAGGTGTAGACATGGCGAGGCTCAGATACGTACTTCGATTGGTAGCAATCTTCTTAGCTACGTTGTTTGCAGCTCTCCTAGTGCTTGATCTCGTTGAGCCTTACGTAGTTGTTTCCCTAGGTGTTGTTCCTAACGCACGGGTTCTGATCATCGATATCGCTGGTATCGTAGATGAAGCTCCGTGTAATGCTAGGGTTGTGAAGGGTTTGTCAATAGATCTATTTCGTGTTCTAGGAGCATCGGATGCTAGCATAATCGTATTCGTTGGGCATGGCATGGTCATAAAGTCGAGTCTCTTCGTTAAGGGGTTCGCTCTCGAATCAAGCGAATGTCCGTCTCCATTCATCGTTCTTCGACATCCATTGCTCGTTCTTACCGAGGCAGTGATGAGGGGTAAGGTATGGAGCGAGAACGTTCCTAGGGTTGCGATTACGAAGAATATGCTTGCGTTCTCGCATCCATGGAATGGCAAAGTGATCGTGATAGCAACCTGCGGACTTAGCGGTATAGATGACTTCGCTAAAGAGTTCGTGCATAGAGGTGCGAAGCTTGTTGTGTTTACGAATAGAATCGTCAGCAAAGACGAGATCACGACGCTGGTTCGCATAGCTAGCTGCTCTAAGAATCTCCGCGAAATGCTTCGGAAGGTATCGATGCTGGATTTCGTCGACGTTGTAGGGGGAGAATATAAGCGTACAAACGAAGACGTATACGGTGACCATAGTGAGATCCAGAATACTATCGATGTTGCTCCTCATCATGATGCTCTCGACATCCATCGGATTGGTTTACGAACAGAGCGAACAGAGTTCAGTACCCTTGGTTTCGAACCAGTACTCGTTGAAGAGACTCGTGATATACTATGGATGGCTCAACACCTCGAATCTTCTAGACCTGAGATTCGATATACTGGTGTTCAGCGCAGCTACAAGCGATGAGAAGAACGCTATGATACCTACGCTTCAGAGACTACCTACAAACGTAGAGGTGTTCGGGTATCTCCACAACGGGTCTACTCCCATAGGTATGGGCTCATCCTTTAAACGGATGGTGGTGGATGTAGATCCTAGCTGTCCAACGAACCTAGTCAATCGATGGGTAGAAGCGATTGAGGAACTCATCGATGAGCTTCAGACGGCGTACGGCAATCTCGTGGATGGCGTGTTCCTAGACGAAGTTGATCCGAGCTACTTCGGACGCACGGATCCCGACGACGTATGCGTCAAAGCATTCACCCAAGGCGTGGCCACCATCGTCAGCTACGCACATAGCAAAGGTTTGAAGGTATTCATAAACGGTGTACGTGCCTACGCTTCGCTCGCCGATCTATACCTATGGGAAGACTTCGTAACGTACTACGATAGTAGTACGGGAACGTACGTCGTAGATAAGCAATTCCTTCAAAGGAGCGATAACGGGAATCCCTACAAGTGGGAAACCGGCTACGGTAAGTA
>JAMOOB010000255.1 GCA_027066265.1 Desulfurococcales archaeon | reverse complement strand
ACCTAGCCATGGTCTAGCCAGCTTATCTACCACCGCAACCAGCGTTATTAACCTGAAGGACGTGGTGCTCGATGAGGCTCGTACTGGATAACGTTACGGTTGGCTACACCCATCCCGTGATAAGGGGTCTGAGCCTAGAGATCTCGAACCATGGACTCGTACTCGTGCTTGGACCCAACGGAGCTGGGAAAACTACGTTGCTTCGAACGATAGCTGGGCTCCTCAAGCCGTGGAGTGGTAGGGTACTGATAAACGATCTCGATGTTTCGGGTCATCCAGAGCTTGCGGGTAGGTTCGTAGGCTACGTACCTCAGATCAATCCATCGAAGCACGTCCACCCCATAACGCCGATCGAGTACCTCGAGACCTTGGTGAAGCTTAGGCTCGGTAAGAAGCGTAGGGATATAGTTGAGCGTGCGTTGGAGCTCGTCGAGCTTCCCCGAGAGAAGTGGTTCGCGAACCTATGGAGTCTATCGGGTGGTGAGAGGCAGAGGGTATTCATAGCGCAAGCACTAGCTCTCGATCCACCCATCCTCTTGCTCGACGAGCCTTTCACCTACGTCGATCCCGTGGGTAAGAAGAGCATCGCTAGACTCATAGCATCGCTTCGACACGGAAAGATAATCGTTGTCACGAGCCACGACCCAACGCTGTTGCTACCCTACGCAGATCTCGTAGTCTTGCTATCTAGGAGCGGTAGGCATGTCGTAGGTAAGCCGAACGAGGTGTTTAGGAGGGAGGTACTGCTCGAGATCTACGGAGATTCCTTCGTTGAGTACCCATCCCACATGCACATGCTGGACCACCACGTTGGGTAAAGAAGTGGGGATCAGACCACGCCGTGCATCACTCATCAACTTCCTCGCTCTACGACAAGGATCCTCGTATCCGTAGCCTTCGCAGCAATCGTTGCTAGGAAGCTCGACAAAAATCGTTGGAGCTTGTTGGAAAGCATCGTAGCAAACACAGTGCAGTAGCTCCTTCTACTCCAAGCACGGTGCTAATACTTCGAATAAATGAAGCGTTGAAATCTCGAGGCTTCGACCAGACTTTCGCGAAGCCTTGACTGAGATGGAACCGGTTTGGGATGAGGTTGGGAGAGGTTAGGAGGTATACTTCTATGGGCTTCAGCTTCCTAGCTATGGGATCCAGAGCTAAGCCTAGTTGCTCCATAGTAACGCTCCCCAGTAGATAGATACTGCTTTCTACCGGAATTGCTCTAGCTCGATACTTCTCGATCTCGATACCTACCTCTCCTAGAGGTCTCTCAACGATTCTTTCATTGACTAGCTACGCGATCTTCTTCCTAGGAACAGCACTTGTTCGAAGGGATAGTGTTCCACGTTTCGAAGTTCTGAAGAACCCGTATATAGCTACGTTAACGCTTCTCGCTACGGGAAAAATCATGGTCGTTCTGATAGATCTCACCGTTCGCGATGGTCAGCAATCTCTTCTCGCTACCAGGATGCGTACCGAGGACGTAGTCAAGATAGTCGAGGTTCTCGATAGGGTTGGTTTCTACGCTCTGGAGGTATGGGGTGGTGCAACCTTCGATGCTGCTCTACGGTACCTAGGAGAGGATCCGTGGGAAAGGCTTAGAGAAGTGCGTAGAGTTGCAAGGAAGACGAAGCTCATGATGTTGCTGAGGGGCGTGAACCTCGTTGGATACAAACATTATCCCCCGGACGTGGTGGAGAAGTTCGTTGAGTATGCTTACAGGAATGGAATCGACGTGTTCAGGGTCTTCGACGCTCTCAACGATCCGAAGAACCTCGAGCTACCTACCCGAGTAGCTAAACGTATGGGTGCAGAGGTGCAGATATGCATCGTGTACACGGTTAGCCCCGTACATACAGTGGATTACTACGTAAAGCTCGCCGAAGACCTCGTTCACCGTTTCGAACCGGAGTGGATCACGATAAAGGATATGAGCGGGATCCTCAAGCCCTACGTAGCTTACGAACTCGTGTCTCGGCTCAGGAAGGAGATCGGTGTGAAGATCGATGTCCACAGCCACGCAACGGCGGGCTTCGCACCCATGACGCTGCTGAAATCGATAGAAGCTGGTGCGGATGCTGTAGACGTAGTGGTATCGAGCTTGAGCATGTTCACCTCCCACACACCGGCGGAGACCTTGATCGAAGCTCTTCGAGGAACGCCGTACGAAGTCAATGTGGATGTTAATACGTTGTTCGAAGCATCGAAGCTCGTATGGGAGATAAGGAAGAAGTACCGTGAGTACGACTATGCATTGAAGAACCCGCCCGTAGATATCAGAGTGCTTCAGCACCAGATTCCGGGAGGAATGCTTAGCAATCTCTTGGCTCAGCTAAGGGAGCTTGGTGCCGAGGATAAGCTTCCGGAGGTCTTGGAGGAAGTGGTTCGCGTACGCGAAGACCTTGGCTGGCCTCCGCTGGTAACACCGATTTCGCAGATCGTAGGTGCACAAGCGGTTCTAAACATCGTTGTCGGTAGGTACAAGGTGTTGCTCAAGGAGGTTAGGGACTACGTAAAGGGTAAGTATGGTACTCCACCAGCTCCAGTGAAACGAGAACTCGTTGAGATGGTTCAGAGCATGGTTGAAGAGGAGAGGGAGGAGGTAGTGGATCTAAAACGAGCAAAGAAAGAGCTTCCTAGAGACTACGTAGAGAAGTTCGAGGACTACATAACCTACGCACTCTTCCCCGACGTAGCGAAGAAGTTCTTCGAGGAAAGAAAGAGTAGGAGATTTATCGAAGTGTTGAGCCGGTACGGACAGTGATGAGGGTAGCTAGGATTTGGTGCTCGATGTGTGTATCCAGGGTATGGATACGGAGCTCGGTTCAGTATCAAAGCATGCGATAGCTAGCTTAAGCTCTACCCATCTGCGGGGTCTGGTCCCTAGCTTCGCTAGTAGGTCGGGGATACGATGGTGTACGTAGTACTGGTACCTACTACTAACTCGATGTCGATAGATTTGCTAGGGTCATCGAGATCCCGGATCCTAGCCTTAGCCTTGAATACCTCCACGAGTTTCGCCAGCTAGGTTCAGCTACTCAACCATGCTATAGTAGCTGGACTAGACGATGCCTTCAGTCCTTTAGATGCCAGATAGTACCACCGTTCTTAATTCTCAACGCGTGGATTCGTACCTACTCTTCCTGCGATAGAGGTAGTACTTCTGTGGGTTGGTGAAGCCTATCGCGATCAGTGTGTCTAGATCCGTTGCATAGCTCTGCATCAATTCGTGGAACCTCCTAATGCTAAGTGCTTCCATCCTTACGAACCTGTCGACCAAGTCTATGGGTGTAGGTACGGAGGTATGGCTGGAGTCGTCCATGGCGTACGAAACGACTTCCTCAACCCTATCCACTGGATAGATATCGAGCCTCACGGCTTGCGGATAGAGAGCATCTGTTCTAGGCATGTAGTACACAACCACGGTTCGCTCCATGAATCGACACAGCTTCTGTTCGAGCTCACCACCAGCTTCGCACGCTAGTCGAAGCTTATCGAACAAACTCTTCCTCTTCGAAGCTAGGTAGGTTTCGAGAAGCTGCTTAACCGTGCCTAGCACTACGTATTCGCCGGGTCTAAGTACGTAGCTCATCAAGGTCTTGTCGTTGGATCTACGAACAGCTTCAGCAACGCTATCCAGACCCCTAGACCTTAGGAAGGGTTCTAGAAACCTACTCGAAACCCTCTTAACAACACCAACGAGTGGAATACCGAGCTCGTCAACGACGTCGACGAGCCTTAGGAGAGACGTAGCTACGTAGCTCGCTAGATGCGTACCCGAAACCTTTCTACTATCCTTGAGTGGATCCAATGAGTTCGCTGGGCTGTAGAAGCTTCGATACATGACTGCGGGAGGCATGGGTCCATCTATCATCGCTAGCTCTACGAGATCGCCGAACCTCTCCAGAACTCTCTTCGCTGTTTCGAACTCTAGGATCTTCGACCTCAGCTCTATGGATGTAGAGAACCTCTCTTCGTCGTACCCAACCCTACCCAGAGAAACGTAGCTAACGCCGTAGAAACCCGGCGTGCTTGGAGTTGCAACGATGTAGCCAGCCACTATGATCGCTATCGAACCGCTTACGAGTTCGAGCGGTGGCGAAGTCCATGTGCTGTCAACGGCTAGTATAGCTGCGTAGCTAGCGGGATCGCCGTCAACGGTACGTATATCGAGAACCTTCCTAACCTCTTCAGTACTCCTCCTAATCGGTTCCACGACTCTGGTAGAGATCCAGTCTATCGCTACCCGAGCCAATCTACAGAGCTTCAACGTAAGCTCGGGGTTCTCCTCCGGAAGCTCTTCATCGTCGAAGAAACTCTCTTCGAATGGGTTAAGCAACCTCCCTCACCTTCAACAGCATAGGTTTGCGGAACGGATTGGCTAGACCAGCAACGAAGAACTCGCGCGTGGTGAGGAGTGGAAGCACGTTCTCAACGCTCTGAACACCTTCTACCCAACCACGAAGCTCCTGGAAATCGCTCGATACCTGTAGCCTAGAGAAGAACACGGTGTTGATGTTGCCCCTAACATCCGTGGATAGATCGCGGATCCTCTGACTAGCTAACACAAGTCCTAGACCCCATTTACGTCCTTCCCTAGCCGTTCTCTCGATCTCTTCGATGCACGGCGAACATCTCTGACAAGCGTAGTTATGGGCTTCGTCTACCACTACCAGAACGTTGACGGGTCTCCGAAGCTCGATGACGTAGTTCCATAGTTCGTGTAGGAACGTAGCTACGATGCTACGCTTCGAAACTGCTTCCACATCGCTCGAGAGATCTACGACTACGAACCTCTTCCTACCCTCGACCACGTCGCGAACAAGATCGCGAACAACGATGCGTCTACGAGCTAGGTACTGATCGAAGAAAGCTCTACCTACGTACACACTCATCAACATCTTCATCTTGAGGATCGTTGTAGGTCTACAGTGAAGCTCTTCCAAGTAGTTCTCCAACCCTTTGAGGAACGCTTCGTAGCTCCACGAGAATTCTCCATTCCTAGAACGATCGTAGTACTCTTCGATGATCTTCTCCACGTCTACGCTAGCCAACCTATCGGGTTCGATCTGGCTAGCCCTAGACGTGAATCCGTTCACTCCTTCGCCGTTCCCAGCACCGTTCCTCGTTGCGTCGATGATGTACCTAAGCACGGAGTAGTAGATGTGTTCCTCGAAGTAGCTCGAAACACCCGTTTTCTCGATCAGTAGCTGAGCTACGTGAACAGGGTGGAGAACGATCTCGGTACCGCTAACGATCTCTGGAACGATTCTCCATCTCGATGGATCGGCGTAGTCGACCCCCGTATGGTCGAAGATGACTACGCTGTAGTTCGTCTTCTCCAGAACTTCCTCGACCAAAGCCTTGACCAGCCTAGACTTACCGGTACCGGTAGCACCGATCACCGCTACGTGGAAGTTGAGTGCTCGTGGATCTAGGTGGAGCTCTAGCCCCGAGAACTTGTGTCTACCAACGACGAGTCCCCTAGGCATGCCTAGGATCCTAGCAAGCAGATCTCCACGGTTAACGAGGTAAACAACGCTTCCCGGTCTAGGTATCGCAAAGCTTGTCTCCAGACCACCGTTCCTACCGATCTCGCCCAGTATCTCGACCAAGGCGTTCATCATGGGTGCCGCGTACTGCGAAGACCTCTCGGGGTCGAAGGTCGTTGGAAGTGCGTACCCATCGATAGCTATATCCAGCTTCGTAGAGCTCCTAACGCATCCAAGATACCTCCTACCCTCGAAGTAGTCGTCTATAACCACCAGCATCTCGTCCCTAACAACCTCGATCATGTCCCTAGAGATCCTCACGGGAACGAGAGAAGCTCGTGCACCCGACGTAACCACGCCTATGGTAGGGCCAAGGCTTCGAGGATCCCAACCCCACGAAGTGTTCACGTGGTAGCACCACCGTATCACTCAATTACAAGGCTCTTATGGGTTGCCAGAGAGCGTACCGAAACTGTGTAGAAGTTCGTCGACTCGATCCGTAGATGTTTAGAGGAAACGTTAGGCGGATACCACGCCGATCGATAGCTACGTCGGGAGGAATCGAGCGAAAAGGTTTGGTAGCGGACTCTAGAGTCCGGGACTCTGGGGTCCGGGACTCTTGGGTCTGTTCATCGATAGGGAACGCGAGCTGGAGGTATTGGAGCAAGCATACCGTTCGCCTAGACCGGAGCTCGTCATCGTGTACGGTAGGCGTAGGGTTGGGAAGACGTACCTAGTGAAGAGATTCCTTCGCGGTAAGGAGGGTATCTACCTAGTTGTTCAGTACGCGGATAGGGATCTGTGTCTAAGGGATCTATCGAAGCAGGTTTCGGAGTACGTAGGGGCTTCGCTATCCTTTGAATGGCTTCGCGATCTACTGATCTTCGTAGTTCGTTGGCTAGGTTCTCGATGTTCGCGACCTCTGGTGGTAATCGACGAGTTCCAGCGATTGGTTGGTACGGGTCTCTTGGCGGAGCTCCAGAGTCTATGGGATTCGTACTCGCTTGGGAACGCTATGCTGATCCTCCTAGGTAGTGGTGTTGGCGTTGTTCAGAAGCTCGTTCTTAGCTACGAATCACCTCTCTACGGTCGTGCAACCCACGTACTTAGGCTCGAACCCTTCGGCTACCGGGAGGCGAGGATCTTCATGAAGAAGTGGAGTGCAGAGGATCGTGTTCGCGGCTACGCAGTCTTCGGCGGTACACCGGCTTACCTCGCTCTGATAGACGACAACCTCGGTCTTCTGGAGAACATCGAGAAACTCGTGCTGAGCCCAGGAGCAAGGTTGTTGGAGGAACCGCTGAACCTCGTATCCGTAGAGACTAGGGAACCCGATAGGTACCTAGCGATCCTCGAAGCAATCGCGTGCGGAGCTCATAGACCTTTCGAGATAGCTTCGAGGACAGGCATAGCGATGGATTCGCTGCGTAAGTACCTCCGAGTACTAGAGCAAGGACTCGCTCTCGTCGTACGTAGCTACCCTCTAGGAATGGAGTTGAAGCCTAGGTACGTTAGGTACGAGATCGCGGACAACTTCTTCCATTTCTGGTTCGCAGAGATCTATCCCCGTAGACGTATGATTGAGCTGGGTATGCATAGAGAAGTGCTTTCGAAGATCGCTAGGAATCTCGATAACTACGCTGCTCGTGTATGGGAACGCATAGCTTTCGAACACATGGCTCTGCTTAGCCGGGTAGGGAAGGTTAGGGCAACGTCCATGGGTAGATGGTGGTGGAGAGGTACGGAGATAGACCTCGTGGTATTGGACGAGGATAGCTCTACGACGTACTTCGTCGAGTGTGTATGGGGATGTGCTACGCGTAGGGATCTGATCAACCTCATCGAGAAGGCTAGAGCCTTTCCGTGGAGGAAAGGTTCTAGGAAGGAGATCTTCGTGATCTATGCGAAGGAGGTTGATGGACTCGAAGAGCGTGAGAACGAGGTATTGGTCTATACGCTTGATCGCGTAGAGAAGGATTTCGATGCCTACACACCACGAATCGAAACGATCTAGCGATCATAGCTTGGTTAGGATAGCCACGGTACGGTTTCCACGATTCGATACCTCGACCATGTATATCCCGAGAGCCGTTGCCACTACCTGTCTAGCCATGGATTTGGTTACGGTGTAGTGAACGATCTTGACTAGGTCTGCGAGTCTCTGCAACGATGCTCGTATCGATGGGTATCGCTTCTCCAACGCATCGATTGTTTCCAGACTCCTCAGCTCGTTGATCATGGCACGAGTGCGGGAGGTTAGGTACCACGCTACGAAGAGAAGAACCAACGCTGCCACACCTATCACTGCCTGCAACAGGTTGAGGGGAGGCATGGTGAAGGCGAAGACTAGTCCGGAGAACAGGGTTAGGATCGGGATGAGTGTGTAGGCTCTCCTCGTTACGATGGCTAGCGCGGTTTGCATAAGGAGTTCGCGTGCAATCGCTTCGTAATCTACGGAGGCATTGCTGGGGAACGTGATGTGTATCCACATCCTATCCCTACCCATCTGAACACCGACTTCGAGGGAACGACCTTCCTCGAAATGCATCTCTATCCTTCTAAAGCTAGCCAACCTCTCGCACAGCATTGATAGAGCGTGGTAGAGCCTATCGATGTCTATCCGAGCCACGCAGCCCCTCCGACCTACCGTAGCTCTGCCCACGGAAATACCTCGATGACTCTTCATAAGTTCGGTAAGCAAGAGAATGGATGTGAGGAGGGTAGAGGAACTCGTTGAGTGGTTAAGGGATCCGAAGAACGTGCTGTTCCTATCCCTAGCCATAGCTATCTACGACTCCGTGATGTTCGGAGACGAGGAGTGGGTCGAGGTTAGCAAGGTTTTCGAGAAACTCTTCGCTCCCCGGGAAAACGTTGAGCGTGCACTTCGAGTACTGTGCGAGAAGGGTATTGCCATGGTTAGGGAGGGTAGGGTAACGCTTACGCCTCTAGGTATAGAAGTTGTTGAGCGTGCTAGGTGGGGCAAGGTATTGACGCCATCGTGGGAGCGGAGAGATAGGTCTATCCGTAGCACAGCCTAGAACCCTTCGGGGCAACTCGTGAGGATCGCGGTGATAGAACCCATTCGATTCCGCGAAGGTGCTGCGGAAGCTACGAGGAGAATCCTCGAACCGTACGCAAGGGGTGTAGAGATCGAGGTTCTTTTCCTCGAAGAGGGTCTGGATAGCGTTGAGTACTTATCCGACGATACCTACACAGCTCCTCTCGTAGCTAGGAAGGTTGTGGAGGCGTGGAGGAAGGGATTCGATGGAGCCGTAATCAACTGCTTCGATGATCCGGGACTAGAAGCAGCTCGCGAACTCGTTCCCATACCCGTGGTAGGTGCTTGCCAAGCATCGCTAGCCATGGCGAGCCTTCTAGGCGACTGCATAGGGATCGTAACGGTTGGAGGTATCGAGAGCGTTAAGGCTGTTCGTAGAAGAGTAGAGCTCTACGGATTCGATAGGAAGGTACTCGAGATCCGTACGCTTGGCGTAGGCGTTCTCGATATAGAGCGCGAGAGGCATACCCTCATCGAACGGATAGAGAGCGTAGCTAGAGAGATGAAGGAGCGTGGCGTAGAGGTTCTGATCCTCGGATGCACCGGTCTATCCATTCTATACCACGAGCTTAGGAACCGCTGCGTACTACCCGTGATCGACCCTACCATAGCTGGCTTCCTCATGCTTAGAACACTCATCGAGTACGGTGCTAGGAACCCGATCTACGTACCGAACCTAGCAAACCATCCACTGAGCCGTACCTAGGAAACCAGCTTCTCGAGGAAATCGTTCAATCGATCGACGAGGACCGTAGCTACGCCAAGCCTTCGAAACCTCCAAGCAGCGTAGCTATGCCTAACAACAGCGATGGGTACGAGACCTAGCCTAAGCGCAGCAACGATACCGTCGAGAGCATCGTCTAGAACGATAGCTCGATCCGTACCGAGCTTCTCGAGGCATGCACGGTACAGAACCTCTTTCGAAGGTTCGTAGAGATCGCGTGTA